>DASTMN010000020.1:0-14796 GCA_035714165.1 Rhizomicrobium sp. | reverse complement strand
CCCAGGAAGTTCGGCGGCAAGCCGGGTTTCAAGGGCAAGCCCAAGGCTGCTCCGAAGGGCGAGCGCGGTTGATGCGCCGGGCTGCCGCCCTGCTGGTCCTGCTGCTGGCAACCCCGGCGCAGGCACAGGATGCGCTGGCGCGGCTGAAAGCCGACCTGCTGTCGCAGGGCAGCGCCACCGCCACTTTGACCCATTGGTGCGCCGACCTGAAGCTGGCCACCCCGCCCGTCATCCGCGCCCGGCGTGATGCGGTGACCGCGCCCGCCTCCGCCGAGACCCGCGCGCTGCTGGCGGCGGGACCGGATGAGGCCATCGGCTATCGCCGCGTCAAACTGATGTGCGGCAGCCATGTCCTGTCCGAGGCCGACAACTGGTACCTGCCGTCCCGCCTGACGCCGGAAATGAACCATACCCTCGACACCAGCGACACGCCGTTCGGCGCGGTGGTGCGGCCGCTGAACTACAGCCGCGCGACGCTGGACGCACAGCCCGTGGCCGACGGCCCGGTGGCGCTGCGGGTTCGCGCCCTGTTGAAGACGGCGGCGGGCCAGCCTTTCAGCCTGGTGGTGGAAAACTACAGCCGCGCGCTGGTTGCGCCGCAATAACCCGCGATAGTCCGGCGAATAGCTGTGTACAGGCGCGGCATGCGGTGACAAGGCCGCGCCCGGTCCCTAATCTGCCGCCAACGACAACAGGGGTGGGACCATGACACGCAGGCTGGCCTTCACGGCCTTCATCATCGCAACCATGCTGGGCGGTAGCGCCTGGGCGCAGCAGGCGGCGCTGCCGCCGGTGCCCGCACCGCAGGCCATGCCGCAGCCCGCCAAGGCGACCGGCAAGCCCTATCAGCCCCAGGCGCTGCTGCCGGGCGGCATCGTGATGCCGCTCTGGCCGGAAGGCTCGCCCTACCTGAATGCCAAGCGCGTGAAGGAAGCTGAGGTCTATACCATGGACCCGCTGACCAGGGGCCGGGTGGAGCGCATCGTCAACATCCACAATCCGTCCATCGAGGTGCATTTCGCGGGCGCCAACAATACCGGCGCGGCGATCATCCTGGTGCCGGGCGGCGGCCATCGCACCCTGGTGGTGGGGCTGGAAGGCACAGACCCGGTGCCCTTCTTCTACAATTACGGCGTGACCACCATCGTCCTGCGCAACCGGCTGCGGGCCGACGGCTATGACGCCAAGGTGGATGCGGTGCGCGACCTGCAACAGGCCGTGCGCCTGGTGCGCGCCAATGCCGCCGCCTGGAAGATCGATCCCAAGAAGATCGGCGTGATGGGCTTTTCGGCGGGGGCTGAACTGACCATGGCCGCGGCCATCCAGTATGACGCCTTCGATGCGGCCAACAACGCCGCGTCCGATCCGCTGGCGGGCATCACGTCGCGGCCGGATTTCGTGGGTTCGATCTATCCGGGGCCGTCGCTGTTCACCAAGGGCGGCACGCCGCCGATCCCCAAGAACGCCCCGCCCTCCTTCATCATCTGCGCGGGCTGGGGCGACAAGGTGCATGCCGTCTGGGCGGACGAGTATTTCGCCGCCATGCTGGGCGCCGACATTCCCAATGTGGAGATGCACATCTATGCCATCGGCAAGCATGGCGCGGGCCTGAGCTGGCGCGACGGCACGGCGATGGGCACCTGGCCCGCCCGCTTCACCGACTGGATGCGCGACCTGGGCTTCCTGCAGAAGCCGGGCGTGGAAACCCAGGCGGCGAAAGATGTCGCGGCTTTCGTGGCGGGCGCCAAGCCGCAATAGTCGAGCGTATCGCGCAAGACAAAAGGGGCGGCTCGTCGAGCCGCCCCTTTTTCGTCCGTAAGCAGGGCAAGAAAGCTGGATTCCCTTCGCGGGAATGACAGCGTGCGCGTTGGGGGCCGATCAGTTCCGTTCCATTTTCAGGACCTGTGCGTTCACCGAATCGGCGACATAGATCGTCTTCTGGTCCTTCGACACGGCCAGGTAATGCGCCTCGCCGGTTTCATTGGCGGCCTTGTTGCTGCCCGCCTTGCCGTACCAGCCCAGCGTCTTGCCGTTCCAGTCCAGCTTGATGACCATGCCGTGACGGCCGGTGGCGGCCCACAGATCGCCCCTGGCGTCCACATAGAATCCGCTGGGCATGTTGGTCAGCGGAATGTCGCGCCGGGTCTTGAGATCCTTGTCGAAGACAACCGCCTTGGCCGAGGCGCGGTCGCCCACCCAGACCTCGCCCGTGGGCGAGATCACCACGGAATGGATGGTGGGCAGCTTGCCGTCGCTGCGCGGCATGGCGGCGCTGGCCAGCAGGTTGCCGTCCTTGTCGAACTTCATCACCCGCGGGTCGCCGCCCGGCTCGGCGGGCGGATTGGCGACCATCGGGCCGCGCACCTTGGCGGCGCGGGTCTGGGGGCTGTCATAGGTGGCGCAATAGGTACAGTCGGCGGGCGGCGAGGTGCCCGCATGGCTCTGCACCACATAGAAATTGTCGTCGGCGTCGAAGGCCACGTCCAGCGGCTGGTTGAACATGCCGTTCCATTTGGCGTCGTCCCAGGGGCCGTTCTCGCCGCGTTTGCCGAACATCTTCAGCGGTTCGCCCTTGTCGTTCAGCTTCCAGATCACGTTCATGAAGCTGTCGGTGATCCAGATATTGCCGTGGCGGTCCACCCGCAGGCCATGCGGGTTGGAGGCGATGTTGGGATTGAAGGTGCGGATCACCCGGCTGCCGGTGGGATCGTATTCGATCATCATGATCGCCGGGTTGCGGTTGAACACCAGAAGATTGCCGTTGGGCTTGAGGGTCAGCGAGGAAACATTGCCGAACGCCTCGCCATTGGGCGCCACCGGCTTGGCGCCATAGTGATAGGGAAGCTGCGGCGCATCGGGGATCGGAATGCCGCCCGGCGGGTCGGGCTGCACGCGCGGGCCGAACGGGCTTTGCTGGGCGAAAGCGGCGGTGGAGGCCAGCAGCGCGGCGGCCAGGATCAGCTTTTTCATCATGTGTCCTCTCTCAGTGTTCCTGCGGCTTTTCCACCGCCGGAGCATCGCCCAGGTCGGCGATGGTATTTTCCCAGGGGAAGGCCAGGGTGGGATCGTTGGCGAAACGGCGCATGCGGATGGTCAGCCGCGCGCCCGCGCCCGGCGCCAGCCGTACGGGGAAGTGCGCCGCGTTCACCGTGGTGGTGGCCGTGCCGTCGGATACGCTGGTGATCTGGTGTTCGCCATACGCGCCGCCCTGCACGATCAGGCTGCGCGCCGTCACCGGATTGAGATTGACCAGGGTGACGGTGACGCTGTCGGCGGACCATCCGTCCACCAGCGCCGCCACATCCGGCGGGATGCCGGGCCGCCTCGCCTGGGGATCGAAATAGCGCAACCGCGTGAACAGCAGGGCGCCGCCCTGCGATGGCGTGGTCTTGGCCCAGCCGGGATGGCCGATATACAGGCCCGCGCCCATCGTCTGGGTCAGGGTCGCCACCAGCGCGGGATTATAGTCCAGCGCATGGTCGGCCAGCCGCATGTCCGGCGCGGTGTCGTCGGCGGCCACCAGCGCCATGCGCTTGCGGATTTCCGCCAGGTCGGCCCGCATCGCCTTGACGGGGTAGCCGGGATTCTTGCCTTCCAGGAAGTCGTACCAGCCGGTGTCCTCGCAGCGGGCGCGGTCGGCGGGCTTCATCGACAGGGCATAGATTTCCAGGAAGTTGAAATTGTAGCGGCCCGCGCGCCAGCCATACCAGCCCTGGTCGCCATACATGGTGGGCGATGACATCTTGCCGTTCACCGGCTTGGCCTGGGCGTCGAACCGGTCGGCCTGCTTGCGCCAGACGTCCAGGTATTTGTCGTCGCCCTTGGACAGCAGATAGGCGTTCATGAAGCCGACAAAGGAGCGCGGAATGCGGTTGCGGTCGGCGCGTGCCCCGGTCATGGGCACGATGGGCGAAAAGCCCCAGCCATAGACGCCGCCATACCATTTGCCGTCGGTGCCGCCGCCGATCGTGCCGTCCAGCCCGATATTGCTGGGCAGGATATTGTTGTTGGCGCGGGCGCGTTCCACCCAGGCGTCCACATAGTCCAGCGTCCAGACTTTGTACTTGGCCTCATGCGTCAGCATATAGGCGTTGGTCGAAAGCGTGGTGGCGACCAGGTTCAGCGGGCTGTCGCCGATGACGTCGTTATAATCCTTGAAGTGGGCCACCATGCCTTCATAGCTGCCCTCGCCATGCGCCAGATAAGGGAAGCGGTGCTCGACATCGATGGGGTCGCCCGCCCAGTCCAGCCCCGTCGCCTTGCGCAGCAGCGGCCCCTTGGAACCGTTCATCAGGCTCTTGATCAGCCTCAGCTTGGGATCGTAGTTGGGCGCGCCGGGATCCTCGTCCATGTAGAAGCCCGCGAAACGCTTCATGCGCTGGCGGGTGGCGCGGCTGTAGGGATCGGCCAGCGGCATCATGTTGAAGACCGTCAGGCCTTCGCCATTGTGCTGCCAGTCCATCTGGGTGGGGAACTCCTTGTAGTACATGCCTTCTTTCGCCAGGGGCACATCCGTGGTCTTGGCGGCGCTGTACTGGCGCAGATGGCCTTCCCAGGCTTTCTCGGTCATCTCCTTCAGCGCGGCATCGCCGCCCAGCATGTAGAGATGCGGCCAGTCGTTCACATTCTCGATGGCGTCGTCGGGGCCGTCATCGCCGCCCCAGCGTTCCACCACTTCCAGCCAGCCGGTATTGGGATTGAAATAGCGCTGGAAGAAGGCCTTGCAGGCTTCGGTCTGTGCCCGCAGCAGTTCGCGTTGCAGCAGCGCCCATTCCGGCGGGTCCATCGGCGTGGCGATGGCAAGCGCGCCTTGCGCCCGGGCCGGGGCGACGGGCAGGCAGGCAACCGCCGCCGACCCCATCAGGAAAGAACGGCGGGTGCTGTGCATGGGAAATCCTCTTACGGGTTCAGGGACGCCAGATAGGCGGCCACGTCCAGGCGCATGGCGGGCGTCATGTTAGCCACCTGCACCTTCATCATTTCCGCCGCGGGGCCACCGCGCGTGCCGGAGCGGAAGTCATAAAGCTGGCGCACGATGCCGCTGGGCGAACGGCCCGCCAGCGCCGGAGCGTTGCCCAGGCCCTTCATGTCCGCGCCGTGGCAGGCGGCGCATGGAAAGCCGCCCGCGCCCGATTCCACCAGCTTCTTGCCGCGCGCCACCGACCCCTTTGGCACATAGGCGATGAAGCCGGAGGCGGGGTCGCGCGCCTCGGTGCGATAGAGATTTTCCGGCACTTCCAGGATGCGCTGGCCGATCGGCTCGCTGCCCTTGCCGTGGCGCATCAGCATGTTGCGCGAGGCGATCTCGGTTTTGGGCACGACATCGGTTTCGATCACGCGGATCCACTTATTGTATTTCACCTTGGAGAAATATTCCCCGGCGATGCGGGCTTCCTCGTCGGTGGTGTGCTGGGCTACCCGCATCATGGCGTTGATCGATCCCATGCGTGTTTCCGACGACTTGCGGCGGCCCTCGCGCATCTCGATCACCTGCTGCTTGATATATTCGGCAGGCTGGCCGGCCAGCGAGGCGTTCTCCGGGCGGCCGTGGCCGTTGGGCAGGTGGCAATAGCCGCAGGCCATCACCTCCGGCTTGCGGCCGAACTCCACGATGGGCGGCATCTTGGGATGCTCGGCGGGCCGCCAGTCGGCGATCTTGAAGCGGTCGTTGGTCTGGGCAACGGTCTTGACCACCTTGGTGCCGGGCAGGCGCAGCACTTCCTTGGGATCGGGCTCCGGCCATTTGCGGGTGGGAACCGGATAGGCCCAATAGGGAATCTGGTCGGCCGCCGAAATATGTTTGGGCGGCGCGGGCGGCGGGTTGGACGTGGCGGGCCGCATGGCGGTCTGCGCCATCGCGCCGGTCAGCGCGGCCAGAATTGCAAGCCCCGAAAACAGGCCCAGTTTGCGCATGTCACTCCCCGATCACCGAAACGGCTTTTCGCCTTTTTAGGGGGCAAGACAGGCATGAAAGAAAGCGCCGGGCAAGGGGCTTCCCGTCCCGGCGCTGTGTGTTGTGTGCAGTGCAACCTGCGGGCGGCGCTTATTTCATCTGCGCCGCGTCCACCGGCGTGCGCGGCGCGGTGCCCTTGTCGATTACCAGCGTCACCGCCAGGTGCACATCATCGGTGCCGATATTCCGGGCGTCATGGGGTGTTTCGCGCGGGATCAGGAAGCTGCCGCCCGCCTTCACGATTTCCGGCTTCTGGCCCTTGCGGAGGACTTCCACCGTTCCGCTCATCACCTCGGCCAGCTCCACGCCATTGTGGATGTGCGGCGCGGCGCTTTCGCCCGGCTTGAAGGAACGGGTGGTGATGATGACCGTCTGGGGCTTGCTGCCCGGCGGGATGTCATAGGTCTGGGTATTGGGCCCCTGCGACACCGCCATCACGCCGCCCGACTGGGCCAGTGCCGCGCCCGCGCCCATCGCGGCCGCCCCCATCGTGGCCGAAAAGGCCAGCGCCGCCATTATCCTGTACCGCATGTTCGTCTCCCCGGTTTTGTGCGGGGAGAGTGGCGCGTTCCGGCGGCGCTGACTAGAGGGCCTTGACCGTGGCCGGTGCGGCGGGCGCGATGGACAGCGCATTGCGGAGCGGAAAGAGAAAGGCGTCGGCCTCGATCTCGAACACATCGCCCGGCTGCGTCTGGATTCCGGCGCTGAAGGACAGGGTGGCGGTGCCGAAGAAATGCACATGCACATCGCCGGGGCGGCGGAAGCCGTCATACTTGAAATGATGCGCTTCTAGGTTGGCGATGGTATGGCTCATATTCGCCTCGCCCGACAGGAAGGGTTTGTCGAAGATCACTTCGTTGCCGCGCCGCACGCGCGAGGAGCCGGTCACGGCATGGGGCAGCGGCCCGGTCAGCAGTTCGGGGCCGAAGCTGCACTGGCGCAGCTTGGAATGGGCCAGCCACAGATAGTTGAACTTCTCGGTGACATGGTCGGAGAATTCGTTGCCCAGGGCATAGCCCAGCCGCCAGGGCGAACCGTCCGGCCCGATCAGGTACAGGCCCACAACCTCCGGCTCCTCGCCGCCGTCCTGGGCGAAGGCGGGCGAGGCGAAGGCTGCTTCCGGCGCCACGATGCTGCCGCCATCGCCCTTGTAGAACCATTCCGGCTGGAAGCCTTCCTCGCCCGGCGCGGGCTTGCCCTTTTCCAGGCCCAGCTTGAACATCTTCATGGAGTCGGTGAGGGCGTCTTCCCCGGACAGCTTCTTGTGCATGGCATCACGCCCTTCTGCCGACCCCAGATGGGTCAGGCCGGTGCCGGTGACGATGCAGTGCGCCGGATCGGCATGATCCAGCGGCGCCAGTACCCGGCCCTCGGCCAGCGCAGCGCGCACATCCACATGCTCGCCCACGCCCAGATCGGCCAGCTCGGCCTCCAGCGAAACGCCGTCGGCGATGGCGCGGCTGGCCAGCTCATAGGTGCTGGTCACGCCATTGACCGCGCGGCCACGGCCGTCCGCGTCAAGCGCGGCGACGGCGCGCGCGCCGTCCTGGGTCCGAAACTGCACCAGCCTGAGCGTCATGGAAGTCCCTTTCTGTAATGGCGTATTTTCGCCCGGCGCGGATACGAACGCAAATGCCCTTTCGCGCGTTATGCCCGTGATGGGGGCTTTTCCCCACCGCCCATTGATATTCCCGAAGATTTCATGACCGCCATTCGTTCCTTGAAGCCGACGGGGCAATTGGCCCTGGCCCTTTTCCTGCTTTGCGTCTTCGCCCTCGCCAGCCATGCCATGGCGGCCACCGCCGGCGCGGCGGCGGGCAACGGCTCCTCGGCCAGCGGCCGAACCGAGGCCATCCTGGTGGCCCAGGTGCTGCTGCTGATGATCGTGGGCCGGGTGCTGGGCGAGATCATGCAGCGCCTGCGCCAACCGGCCCTGATGGGCCAGCTTCTGGCGGGCATCGTGCTGGGCCCGTCGCTGTTCGGCTGGATCTGGCCGCAGGGACATGACTTCATCTTCCCGGACAATCCCGAACAGAAGGGCATGATCGACGGGCTGTCGCAGTTCGGCATCCTGCTGCTGCTCCTGCTGACGGGCATGGAAACCGACCTCAAGCTGGTGCGGAAATCCGGGTGGGCGGCCATTACCATCTCCCTGGCGGGAATCGCGCTGCCGTTCTTCTGCGGCTTCATGCTGGGTCAGTTCCTGCCGGAGTCCATGCTGCCGCCGGGCGAGGCGCGGCTGGTGCCGTCGCTGTTCCTGGGCACGGCGCTGTCCATATCCTCCATCAAGATCGTGGCGATGGTGGTGCGCGAGATGAACTTCATGCGCCGGAACCTGGGGCAGGTGATCGTCGCCACCGCCATCATGGAAGACACGGTGGGCTGGGTGATCATCGCCATCACTTTCGGCATCGCCGGCGCGGAAAATGCGGGCGGCAGCGGCGGGGGCCTGGACCTGTGGTCCATCGTGATGACCGGGGGCGGCGTCGTGCTGTTCCTGCTCTTTGCCTTCACCATTGGGCGCTGGCTGGTCTTCACCGCCATCCGCTGGGCCAACGATACCTTCCGCAGCGAGTTTCCCGTCATCACCATGATCCTGGTGATTACCGGGGTGATGGCGCTGATGACCCACATGCTGGGGGTCCGCACCGTGCTGGGCGCCTTCATGGCCGGGGTGCTTATCGGCGAGTCGCCGATCCTGACCGACCATATCCAGCAGCAGTTGCGTGGGGTGATCACCGCCTTCTTCATGCCGGTCTTTTTCGGCATGTCGGGCCTGTCGGCCGATCTCACCATCCTGGCCGATCCCAGCCTGGCGCTGTGGACCGCGGGCCTGGTGGCGGTGGCCTCGATCGGCAAGTTCTCCGGCGCCTTCATCGGCGCCGAACTGGGCGGCCTGAACCGGCGCGAGGGCCTTGCGCTGGGCTGCGCCATGAATGCGCGCGGCTCCACAGAGGTGATTGTGGCCTCGATCGGCCTTTCGATGGGCGCCCTGACGCAGAATCTCTACACCATGGTCGTCACCATGGCGGTGCTGACCACCATGGCGATGCCGCCCATGCTGCGGGCCGCGCTGCTGCGCCTGCCCATGACGCCGGAGGAAAAGGTCCGCATCGAACGCGAGGCGGTGGATGAAAAGGGATTCGTCCCGCAGCTGGAGCGGCTGCTGCTGGCGGCCGATGACGGGCCGGTGGGGCGCATGGCGGCGCGGCTGGCGGGCCTGCTGGCGGGCGCGCATGGCATGCCGGTGACCATCCTGAAGCTGGAAGCGGACCTGCGCGATGCGGGCGTGGCGCGCAGGACGGAAGAAGAAACCCAGGAAGGCGACCTGCGCGACCTGTCCGGCAAGGAAGTGGGCAACGCCGATTCGCCGGACAGCGACCGCAAGGAATTGAGCGGGGCGCAGTCCCTGATCCAGAGCGCCGCCGAACTGAAGGCCGATCCGCTGGCGCGGGAGGTCAAGCGCGGCGCACGCCACAGCGCCGCCAAGGTCTTGGCCGACGAGGCCGAGCCGGACCCGGAAAAGGTGCATCTGACGGCCAAGGTGCCGCTGGATGCGCCCGCCGAGGTGGTGCGGGACGAGGCGCGCAAGGGTTATGACCTGCTGTTCGTCGGCGTGCAGGATGGTGTCGAGCCGGATGGCAGCTTCGCGCCAAAGGTGACGCAGCTTGCCGCCGGTTTCGAGGGGCCGCTGGTGGTGTTGGGCCACCGCGCGGGCGGCCTGCCGCCGCTCACCTTTCGCAGCACCCTGCTGGTGCCGGTCAACGGCTCGCCCCAGTCACGCCGCGCCGCCGAGATCGCGCTGGCCGTCGCGCGCGGCACCGGGGCGCGGGTCCATGCGCTGTTCGTCTCCCAGACGGACGGGCACAGCCGTACCCGGCTGCGCGAGGAACGCGTGCTGAAGGACATGACCGAGCTGGGCGAACGGTATGATGTGCGCGTCACCACCCAGATATCGCCGCGCGCCGCGGCGGCGGACGCGATCCTGCGGCAGGCCCGGCGCAACTATGCGATGATCGTGATGGGCGTCAGCGTGCGGCCGGGCGAAGACCTGTTCTTCGGCAACACCGCCACGGCGGTGTTGAAGGACTGGACAGGTCCGGCGCTGATGGTGGCGACCTGACCCGCGGGCGGACCGGGTGTCCGGGTCAGCCTTTGCCGAACAGGCCGCCCGCCAGGCCGCCCAGCTTGCCAACCAGATCGCCGCCGCCGCCCTGGCCCAGCAATTCCTGAATCTTGTCCACCGGCAGGCCCTGTTCGCGCGCCACCTGCTGGATCGCGGTCATCTGGTCGGAGCCGTTGCCGATCTTGCTCTGGATCGCTGCCAGAATGGCCTGGACCTGATCCGGCGTCAGGCCGAAACGGGCGCCCAGTTCGTTAGCCTGGTTCATCAGCTTGTCCAGCATAAGTGTCTCCGCTTCTGGTTCCTGCGAAGCTTATCCCCTCACACCGCTGATGCCTATGGGCGCGTCAGCTTTCCAGCCAGTGCAGGCTGAACAGCCTTTCGGGGTCGGTCCAGACCGCGCGGGGGCAAAAACCGGCGCGGGCCGCCATCTCGCGGAAGGATTCCAGCGTATATTTGTGACTGTCCTCGGTGTGCACCGCCTCACCGGCCGCGAAATCGAAGCGTCGCCCCGCCACGGTCACGCGCTGGCGCCGGAGGCTGACCAGATACATCTCGATGCGCTGCCGGGCGGGATTGTAGGGCGCGTAATGGGCAAAGCCATCCAGATCGAAATCCGCGCCCAGCTCCCGGTTGGCGCGCGCCAGCAGATTCTTGTTGAAGGCGGCGGTGACGCCCGCCGCATCGTTATAGGCGGCATGCAGCCGGGCCGGGTCCTTGACCAGATCCACGCCCACCAGCAGGCCGCCACCCTTCAGTACACCGCGCATCCGCCGCAGCAGCGCCGCCGCCGCCGCCTCCGGCCTGAAATTGCCGATTGTGCTGCCGGGGAAAAAGCCGATGCGGCGGGGATGGCCTGGCAGCGCCGGAATGGACAGGGGCAGGGTGAAGTCTCCCACCAGCGGCCGCAGCGCCAGCGCCGGATAATCCGCCGCCAACACGCGCACCACCTCGCCCAGATAGTCGCCGGAAATATCCAGCGGCGTATAGGCGCGCGGCGATTCCAGCGCTTCCAGCAGGATGCGCACCTTGCGGAGCGATCCGGCGCCGAACTCCAGGATTTCGACATCCGGCCCGATCAGCGCGGCGATCTCTCCGGCATGGCGGCGCAGCAGCGCCGTTTCGGTGCGGGTCTGGTAATATTCCGGCAGGTCGCAGATAGCGTCGAACAGGCGCGAGCCTTCCGCGTCATAGAAATACTTGCACGGGATTTCCCTGGGATTGCGTGACAGGCCCGCCAGCAGGCAGTCGGCGTAGTTTCCGGTTTGCAGCGGCGTGACCTGAACGGCGCGGGCGAGGCGGGAATCCATCACGCATCCTCCGCCAGGCGGATGCCGGAGAATTGCCAGTGGGCCCTGCCCTCAAGCAGCGAAGCGATAGGGCAAACAAAAAAAGCAGGCGCGCTCATGCGTCCTCCGCGAGGCGGATGCCGGAAAACTGCCAGCGCGCCTGCGCCGGGAAGAAGTTGCGATAGCTGGGCCGCGCATGGCCGGGCGGGGTGGCGCTGCTGCCGCCGCGCAGCACGATCTGGCCCACCATGAACTTGCCATTATACTCGGCGGCGATGCCTTCAAAGGCGCGGAAGCCGGGATAGGGATCGTAGGATGACCGCGTCCATTCCCAGACCGCGCCATGCCGGAAATGCGGCTTGCAGGCATCGTCCGTTGCCGCGGCTTCCCATTCAAACTCGGTCGGCAGCCGTTTGCCCGCCCAGGCGGCATAGGCGGCGGCTTCGAAGAAACTCACATGCTCCACCGGCGCATGCGGATCGCGCGGCTGCACACCCGACAGGGTGAAAGTGCTGTGCTGCCTCTGCGCGCTGCCATCGTCGTCTTTCAGCCAGTAGAGTGGCGCGTCCCAGCCTTCCTCCTGCACTTTCGCCCAGCCGTCGGACAGCCAGAGGTCCGGCCGCCGGTAACCGCCATCGGCGATGAAGGCGGCATATTCGGCATTGCTGACGGGGCGGGTGGCGATGCGGAACGGGCGCAGCAGCACGCGATGGCGCGGGCCTTCATTGTCGAAGGCAAAGCCGTTTCCGTCATGGCCGATATCCACGATTCCGCCGGGATGATCCAGCCATGCCATGTCCTGGGCCGGATGCGGCGGGGCATTTTGCGCGCGATAGGCGGGCAGGATCGGATTGCAGAAAAAGGCGTGCTTGATGTCGGTCAGCATCAGTTCCTGATGCTGCTGCTCATGGTTCAGTCCCAGCAGGATCAGGTCCGCGAGCGCCGGATCGGTGCAGGCATCGGCCATTGCCATATCCACATGGCGGCGCCAGGCCAGCACGTCGTCCAGCGCGGGACGGGTGATCAGGCCGCGCCTGGGACGCGGATGCCGGGGGCCAAGGGCCTCGTAATAGGAATTGAACAGATAGGCGAAGCGGGGGTCGAACGGCCGGTAACCCGCGCGCCGGGACAGGATCACGGTCTCGAAAAACCAGCTTGTATGCGCCAGGTGCCATTTGAGGGGGCTGGCGTCGGGCATCGACTGGATGACGCAATCTTCCGCCGACAATCCGCGTATCAGCGTCTCGCTATGGGCGCGGATCGCGGCGTAGCGTTCGGCCAGGGGCAAATGTGTGGAGGGCGGAGGGTTCTGGGCGGCGGCTTTCATCATCTGGTCTGGCCGCCGCATGGAATGCGGCCCTTTGGGAAATTGTTGGGGGAAATTGCTGGGTCCAACTGTTAACAAGTGGGCGGCCATGCGGTTCCCTATTAACATTTTATCGCGTGTGGAAATTGCCGGCGCACGGGGAACCGTGATGTTTCCGCGACGTTCACTGCCGGAAGGGGCGCGCTGGATCGGTCATGCCACGCTATTGGTGGCAGGACCATTCATGCCAGACCATTCATGAATGTGCATGTCAGTTCGGGATCAGCCGTGAACGGTCCGATGGGGTTTCTGCGGAATGGCGGCCAGATGGGCGCGGCGATGCGCGCCCATGACTGGTCCGCCACGCCGCTGGGCCGGCCGGAGGGCTGGCCGCCATCGCTGCGGACCTGCATTCGCATCATGCTGGCGTCCCGCCAGCCCATGTGGGTGTGGTGGGGCCGCGATCTCATCAATCTCTACAATGACGCCTATCTGCCCATCATCGGCGGCAAGCATCCCGCCGCGCTGGGCATGCCCGCGCAACAGGTCTGGGCCGAGATATGGGATCAGATCAAGGACCGCATCGCCGCCGCCATGACCGGCGAGGCCTGCTATTCGGAGGCCGAACGGCTGGTGATGAACCGCAACGGCTATGACGAGGAGACCTATTACACTTTCTCCTTCTCGCCGGTGCCGCGCGAGGACGGCAGCATCGGCGGCATCGTCTGCGCCACGACCGACGACACCGACCGCGTGGTGAGCGCGCGCCGCCTGGCGCTGCTGCGCGAGACCGCCTCGCGCACCTGGGAAGCCGACACGGTGGATGACGTCTATCGCCTGGCGGCGCGGGCGCTGGCCAGCGATCCGCGCGACATGCCCTTCGCACTGCTCTACCGCTTCGCGGGCGCGGATACCGCCATTCTGGCAGGCGCCGCCGGACTCGAAGCGGGCCATCCCGCCGCGCCGCCCCGCCTAGGCCCGGAGGATGCCCCGGACTGGCGGGTGAATGGCACAGGCCCGCGCATGGTGAACCTGAACGGAACGTGCCGGGCATTGCCGCACGGCCCCTGGGCCGCGCCACCGGACGAAGCAATGATCCTGCCTTTGTCCACCAGCGCCGATGCCACGCCACATGGCGTGCTGGTGCTGGGCGTCAATCCGCATCGGCGGCGGGGCGATGACAGTTTCGAGACCTTTGCCGCGCTGTTGGCGCGCCAGATCGCCTCGGCCATCGCGGGCATGGAAAGCCGGGAGATGGAGCGCGAGCGGGCAAGGTCGGCCGACAGCCTGACGCTGGAGATCGAGCATCGCCGCCGCATCGAAGGGCATCAGAATGCGCTGCTCGACGAACTCAATCACCGGGTCAAGAACACGCTGGCCACGGTCCAGGCCATGGCGATGCAGACGCTCAAGGGCGTGGACCGGCCCGCGCGCGATGCCTTCATCGCGCGGCTGTTCGCCCTGTCCAGCCAGCACGACCTGCTGACGCTGGACAGTTGGGAAGGCGCGTCCTTCGAGGGCGTGGTGCGCCGTGCCCTGCGTCCCTGGCGGGAGGAGGAGCGCGTCCGCTTCACCGTGGATGGCCCGCCAGTGCATCTGGATCCCAAGCGTGCCTTGGCGCTGGGCATGGGATTTCACGAACTGGCCACCAATGCCGCCGCCTATGGCGCGCTGTCGAATGAAACGGGAGTGGTGCGGGTCAGCTGGACGCTGGATGCGGACGGTAAGCGGCTGAAGCTGCGCTGGCAGGAAGAGGGCGGCCCGCCTGTCACCGCCCCGGCGCGCAAGGGCTTCGGCCTGCGTCTGGTCGAGCATGGGTTGGGCCGTGAACTGTCCGGCGTGGTCAGTCTGGATTTCGCGCCCGGCGGGCTGGTCTGCGAATGGGTCATGAAGCTGCCATAGCCGGTGAGGGACAAATGAACGGCGCACGCGTGCTGATAGTGGAAGACGAGGTGGTCGTCGCCTTGTTCCTGGAGGACCTTCTGGCCGAGTTCGGCTATGCCGTGGCGGGCGTGGTTTCGCATCTGCCCGATGCCCTGTCGCATCCGCCCGATTACGACCTGGCGATCCTGGATGTGCATCTCAACGGCCGGACGGTGTTCGACTTCGCCGAGCGCCTGGCCGA
>DASTMN010000019.1:0-5468 GCA_035714165.1 Rhizomicrobium sp. | reverse complement strand
CCCCATCCTTCTGCGCCCAGGCATCCATCGCCAGCAGCACCGGCTCCAGCGAGCGGCCCCGCGCCGTCAGGCTGTATTCCACCCGTGGCGGCACCTCGCCGAAATCCCGGCGCGCCACCAGCCCGTCGGCCTCCATCTCTTTCAGCGTCTTGGACAGGGTGCGGTGGGTGATGCCTTCCAGTTCCCGCTGCAACTGGTTGAAGCGCCGCGTGCCCTTCAAAAGCCAATAGATCGCCAGCACCTTCCAGCGCCCGGCGATCAGGTCCAGGGTGGTCTCGGTAGGGCAGGACACGGCTTTGCCGGTTTTGGGCGCGGTTTTCGGCATGGCGGGCGGTATCCTCAGGGACCGTACTTGCACCCCGATACTAGCATCCCGACATATCGCCCGCAGCAAGACGGCGCATGTGCGCCCAGCGAATGAGACGCGAGGATAACATGAAGACGATTGACCGGATTTTGCGGGCACAGGGCGGCCATTGGGTGGGCGACGGCTTTCCCGTCCGCTCGATTTTTGCCTATGACCGCGAGGCGCAGGAGAACAGCCCCTTCCTGCTGTTCGACTATGCCGGGCCGTACAACTTCCCGCCCGCGCTGGCGCCGCGTGGCGTCGGCCAGCATCCCCATCGCGGCTTCGAGACCGTCACCATCGCCTATGAGGGTGAGGTGGCGCACCGCGATTCCACCGGCGGCGGCGGCACCATCCGCCCCGGCGACGTGCAGTGGATGACGGCGGCGGGCGGCATCATCCATGAGGAGTTCCACTCCCCGGCCTATACCAAGACCGGCGGCCCGTTCCGCATGGTGCAGCTCTGGGTCAACCTGCCCAAAAAGGACAAGATGGCCAAAGCAGGCTATCAGGGCATCACCAGCGCCGACATTCCGGTGGTCGAACTGGCGAACGGCGCGGGCCGGGCGCGGATCATCGCCGGTGACTTTGGCGGTGTGCGCGGCCCGGCGCGGACCTTCAGTCCCATCAATCTGTGGGACGTGCGGCTGGACCGCGACGCCGAAGTGACGCTGGACCTGCCCGAAGGTCATACCGCGATGATCGCGGTGCTGTCGGGCCATGTCACGGTGAAGGGCGGCGCGGGCGCGGGCGAGGCGGAGATCATCCGCTTCGCGCGCGACGGTTCGCAGGTGACGCTCAAGGCCGATGGCGATGCGATGCTGCTGGTGATGACGGGCGCGCCGCTGGGCGAGCCGGTGGTCGGGCATGGTCCCTTCGTGATGACCAGCGAAGCGGAAATCCGCCAGGCCTTCACCGACTTCAACAGCGGCCGCTTCGGCGCAGTGGAAGCCTGACAATTCCCCGCGAGGGCGGCATGGCCGTCCTCGCGGGCGCCGCTACATGATCATCTTGATGGGGCGCGTGGCATCCTGCGCTTCCCGCTCCGATACCAGCGCGGCGATGCGGCTCCAGTGGGCGGCTGTTTCCAGGTCGCCGGCATCGAGACAGTCCTGAACGCGTTTCAAGGCCGCTGTGGTCGCGCCGCGGGGATGCATCTGCATCAGCGCTTCCGCGCGCTCGGCGATCTCCTCATCGGTCATGCCGCTCTCCTTGTGCGCGGGATGCAAAAACACAAATGGCGATCAGGGGTTGCGCTGATGCCAGTTTGCACCTGACGTTTTCTCTTGCGCCATTGTTCATTTCAACCTGGGGAAATACCTAGGTTGAACTTTGTATCGCCCCTGTCCGGATTCACGCTAAAGCCAAGATAAATTAGGCTTTTTCGCGCCTGCGCCCTCTGCAAAACTCCGGTCAGGGTTAATATCGCATCAGGGCGTTGATTCGATTTTGTTCGAGTGTGTTGCGTAGTTCCCATGCACACGATGGAGCAGGCGATCATGGACCAGGCTGCGATACCAACCGATCATCTACGGCGTTCCGATTCCTTGAGTACCGAACATTCCCAGGACAGCACCGCGCGTTATCTTTATGCGCTGATTTCCTCGCTGCAGAAGGTGGCGGCCAGCGAGCGCATGCCGCTGCTGGTTCATCTGCTGGACCTGGCCCGGCTCGAGGCCAAGCGCAATTGCGAGGACCGGGACGGCGACTAGCCCAGCGCCAGCCGCACCGCCGAGGCCAGAAGGATCGCCGCCAGGAGCTGGCGCAGCGTCTTGGCGGGCAGGTGCTTTGCGCCGAACCAGGCGCCCAGCAACCCGCCCAATGCGGCGGCCAGCGCCCACCAGGGCAGTTCCACCGGCAGCGCGGGATGGGTGAACCACAGCGCGGCAAAGGCGGGCGCGGCGGTGAACAGGTTGCTGGCCTGCGCCACCGCGGCCACCTGTTTGGTCGGCGCCCAGCCCAGTCCCAGCATCAGCATGGCGATGAACAGGCCGCCGCCGATGCCGGTGGCGCCCGCCACCAGCCCGATCGCGCCGCCCGCGAAAATGGAAGGCCACAAAGGCGGCACCGAAAGCGCCGCCTGGTCCAGCGCCGCGGTGCGCCCGGCGGAGCGGGCAAGCTGGAACGACGCCACCAGCAGGATCGCGATCATCACGATGCGGAACATGTCGGGCGGCAGGGTGATCAGGCCGCCGATCACCGAGGCGGGCAGCCCCAGCACCGCGAAAGGAGCCCAGTCGCGGGTCTTCAGAAGGCCGGTCTGGACAAAGCGCACCACGCCGATCACCGCCACCAGCACGGTCAGGGCCAGCGCCACCGGCTTGATCGCGCCGGGCGCGAAACCGGCAAAGCTCATCACCGCGACATAGCCGGGCGCGCCTGCCTGCCCGACACAGGCGAACAGCAGCGCCACCACAAAGAAGCCCAGGCACAACAGAAGCTCGTTCATGAGAAAGCCCAGTCCCGGATGAGGTGATGCGCGATGGCGATGGGTTGCGGCAGCGCCATGTCATCCTTGATGCCGCCCGACAGCCGGGTACGCACTTCGGCTCTTGATAACCAGCGCGCATCTTCAATTTCATGACGGTCCACCGTGACGTCCCGCGACAGGGCCTGGGCGTAAAAGCCCAGCATCAGCGCGGACGGGAAGGGCCAGGGCTGGCTGGCGTAATAGGTGACATTGCCCACCGCCAGCCCGGTCTCCTCGCGCAGTTCGCGTCGCACCGCTTCCTCCATCGTTTCGCCCGGCTCCACGAAACCGGCAAAGGCGGAATAGAGCTGCGGCGGGAAGCGGACATTGTGGCCCAGCAGGCAGAAATCCTCCTGTCCCTCCTTCAGGACGGGCAGCATGATCACCACCGGATCGGTGCGGGGAAAATGCTCGGCGGCGCAGGCTGGGCAGGCGCGCCGCCAGCCGCCATCGGCCAGATCGGTGGCATGGCCGCAGGCGGCGCAGAAACCGTGCCGGGCATGCCAGTCCAGCAGCGCCTTGGCCTGGCCCGCAATGGCGGTGTCGCGGCCCGGCAGGACCAGCGCGGCGGGCCGCATCTCCGCGAATGTCCCGCCATCCAGTTCCGGCGGTGCCTCGCCCGGCAGGTCCACCGCGAACAGGGGCTGGCCGTCCTCAAGCCCCAGGAATACGCAGGTTGCACCGCTCCAGTCCGTCCGCCAGGGCAGCAGGCCGATGTTGCCACCCTTCAGATAGGGCCGGTTCCGCCACAGGGGCAGGTACAGGCCCCGCGCCCGCTGGGCCGCCAGCCAGGCGGGATCGGCGCGGCGCGATTCCCCGACCCGGTCCAGCGGGTTGCCGGAAAAAGGAATGGTCTTCATCCCTCCCGACTCGCATTTTTTGGCCCGAAAGCCTATATCCCGGCACGGAAGTCGGTGGACGGTGCTGTCGCCAACCCGGTCAGGTCGGGAACGAAGCAGCCGTAACGAATTTGCACCGGGTCATCGGCTTCCACCTTATTGGGGGTCGCTCCCGCTTCGCGGACGCTCCAATCCACACATTTCCGCCGAATCCCGCGCCCCTCGGGCGGGACGCTTGCTATAGTCGTCGCATGGCCGACACCCAGCCCTATCGCGTCCTGGCGCGCAAATACCGTCCCACCGATTTCACCGGCCTGATCGGGCAGGAGGCGCTGGTGCGCACCCTGTCCAACGCCTTCGCAACCGGCCGCATCGCCCATGCCTTCATGCTGACCGGGGTGCGCGGGGTGGGCAAGACCACCACCGCCCGCATCATCGCCCGCGCCCTGAACTGCATCGGCGCGGACGGCAAGGGCACCGCGCCCACTATCCAGCCCTGCGGCGTGTGCGAGCCCTGCATCTCCATCAGCGAAAGCCGCAACGTGGATGTGCAGGAGATGGACGCCGCATCGCGCACCGGCATCGACGACATCCGCGAGATCATCGAGGGCGTGCGCTATGCCCCCGTCGCGGCGCGCTACAAGGTCTATATCATCGACGAGGTCCACATGCTGTCCAAGCAGGCCTTCAACGGCCTGCTCAAGACGCTGGAGGAACCGCCGCCGCATGTGAAGTTCGTCTTCGCCACCACCGAGATCCGCAAGGTTCCGGTGACGGTGCTGTCGCGCTGCCAGCGTTTCGACCTGCGCCGCATCGACAGCGCCGAACTCGCCGCCTATCTGGCGACGCTGGCGGAAAAGGAAGCTGTGAAGATCGAAGAGGGCGCGCTGGCCCTGATCGCGCGGGCCGCCGAAGGCAGCGCCCGTGACTCGCTCTCGCTGCTGGACCAGGCCATCGCGCATTCGGAATCCGAAACCATCACCGCCGAGATGGTGCGCGCCATGCTGGGCCTGGCCGACCGGGGCCGGGTGCTGGATATTTTTGAAAAGCTGATGGGCGGCGATGTGGCCGCCGCGCTGGCCGACCTGGGCACGCTGTATGACGCGGGCGCCGATCCGCTGGCGGTGATGCAGGACCTGCTGGAGACGGTGCATTTCCTCACCCGCGTCAAGGTCGCGCCCAATGCGGTGGGCTTTTTCGACGGCGGCAGTGGCGAGGCCAGACGCGCCGCCGACCTGGCCGCCAAGCTGTCGGTCGCCTCGCTCACCCGCGCCTGGCAGATTTTGCTCAAGGGCCTGTTCGAGGTGCGCGACGCCACCCGCCCCATCAGCGCCTGCGAGATGGTGCTGATCCGGCTGGCCCATGCCGCCGAACTGCCGCCCACCGACAAGCTGGTGAAAGACCTGCTCGACAATCCGCCGGGGCCATCTGCGCCGCGCGGCCCGTCCGGTTCCGCACCCGCTGGTGGTGGCGCGCGGAGCGTCAATGTTCAGGGCGCGGCAATGCGCGCGCCCGCGCCGCAAGCCGAATCCGCCCCCACCGCCGCCCTGCGAAACCTGGAAGACATTGTCGCGCTGGCGGCCAGCAACAATGCGCCCATCCTGAAAGTGGCGCTGGAGAATTACGTCCATCTGGTCAGCCTGGAGCCGGGCCGCATCGAGTTCCGCCCGCATGCCCGCGCCCCGCGCACCCTGGCGGGCGACCTGCAACAGAAACTGAAAGACTGGACCGGCCAGCGCTGGGCCGTCTCCATCGCCTCGACCGGCGGCGCGCCGACCCTGGCGGAAGCCAGGCAGGCCGCCAAGACCGCGCG
>DASTMN010000018.1:0-14163 GCA_035714165.1 Rhizomicrobium sp. | reverse complement strand
CCCAGCCTGGGGCCTGACGGCAGAGGCCGGGTTCTATGGTCGCGGGCAAGCAAAAGCAAGGCATTAAGGCCGGGATTTCCGGTGAAATTAACCTTTGCTTAACCATCCGGGATCACCTTCGGGCAGCATTCTCCTGGGGCGGGCCATGGCCGCACGCAAGACATTGATCGCCGGTCTTTTCCTGATGGCCGGCGGCGCATCCGCCCTGGCCCAGGACGGCTATATCCAGGCCGATCCCGGCTATCCGCCGCCCGCCTATGCCGCCAGCTATCCCGAAGGCCCCAGCACCTCCAGCCGCTCCGGCCTGCCCAATTATGTCGGCCTGCGTGGCAGCCTGGCCCTGTCGGGCGGCGCCACCACCTATACGCCGGCCGCCGCGCCCGCCAGCCTGCGCTCGTCCTTCAACACCGGCGGCGGCGGCTCGATCTATATCGGCACCCGCCTGCCCCTGAACCTGCGCGCCGAGCTGGAAGGCCTGTATCGCTACCAGGACGCGCGCAACATCCGCACCAACGGCGCGGCCAGCGGCGCGCGCGGCACCAACCAGACCGCGGGCGGCATGCTGAACCTGTTGTGGGATGTGCCGCTGCCGCCGGGCGGCGATGTCGGCATCCAGCCCTTCGTGGGCATGGGGGTGGGCGGCGTCTATAACCGCCTGGATGTGCGCGACGCGGGCAACACCACCGCCCTGATGCAGCGCGCCGACTGGAACCTCGCCTACAGCTTCATGGCGGGCCTTTCCATGCCGCTGAGCGATTCCTCGCGCATCAACGCCATGTATCGCTGGATGCAGGTCCGCGATGCGGGCCTGAACTGCGCCGCGCCGGGCACCGCCTCGGCCCGCTGCCTCACCACCAACCTGAACAGCTCGACCGTCGATGTCGGGTTTGAAATGGACCTGTAGCCTTTCCGCGCCCGTCGGCTAGTCTGGCGGGATGAAGCGCAGCCTGTTGCTTGTCCTGGCGGCGGTCCTGGTGTTGGCGGTCGCCGCTCTCTACTGGTTCACGCGCCCGCCGCCGGTCCTCACCGTCACGACATGGGATTCCCCCTATGGCCGCGCCCAGACGGCCGCGCAGATTCGCGCCTTCGGGGCGCGCCAGCGCGTGGATGCCCGCATCGCCCGGTGGGACGGCGACCTGAAGGCGCTGGAAGCCGCCGTCACGGCGCGCCAGTACCCCACCGACGTTCTGGATTTCACCCTGCCCGCCGCCGCCAGGGCCTGCCGGGACGGCCTGCTAGAAAAGCTGGACACCGGCAGCCTGCCGGACGGCGCCGATGGTACAGCCGCCGCGCGCGATTTCATTCCCGGCGCGCTGGGGCCGTGCTGGGTGGGCGGCGTGGCGCAGTCCCAGGTGCTGCTCCATGCCCCCGGCCTGGCGCGCCCGCCCGCCACGCTGGCCGACTTTTTCGACACGCGGAGGTTTCCCGGCCGCCGGGCGCTGAGCCGCGCCTCGCCCCGCTTCACGCTGGAGATGGCGCTGCTGGCCGACGGCGTGAAGCCCGCCGACATCTATCGCACGCTGGAAACACCGGAGGGGCTGGCGCGGGCCTTCGCCAAGCTGGCTTCGATCCGTCCCATCTGGTCCATAGATGCGGTGGGCGCGATGCGCTGGGTCACCAACGGCCAGGCGGTGATGACGGCGGCCCTCAACACCGATGTGACGGACAATCCGGAATTCCCGCTGGGCATCATCTGGGACCATCAGGTCTATGTGCTGAACGTCTTTGCCATTCCCTTCGCCAATCCCAACAAGGCGCTGGCGATGGACTTCATCCGCTTCGCCACCGGATCGGAACCGCTGGGCGCGCTGGCGAGCCGCGTGCCGCTGGGTCCGGCGCGGCGCTCGGCGCTGGCTTTCGTGGGTGACAATCCCGACACGCGCCGCCCCATGCGGCCCATCCTGCCCACCGCGCCGGAAAATTTCCGCCACGCCTTCGCGCTGGATGCGGACTGGTGGCAGACGCACGAAGCCGATATCCTGCCGCGCTGGCAAGCCTTTGTGATGCGCCGATGACCGTCTATGCCTTAAGGCGCCTGCTGGGCGCGATACCGACCCTGTTCGTGATCGTGACCCTGGCCTTCTTCATGATGCGCGCCGCGCCGGGCGGGCCGTTCGATTCCGAGCGCCGCCTGCCGCCCGAGGTCGAGCGCAACATCAAGGCGGCCTACAATCTCGACAAGCCGCTGGTGCAGCAATACGCCATCTATCTGGGCAACATGGTGCGGGGCGACCTGGGGCCCTCCTTCAAGAACAAGGATTTCACCGTGGCGCAGCTGATCGCCACCGGCCTGCCGGTCAGCGCGCGGCTGGGCCTGCTGTCCATGGCGCTGGCGCTGCTGGCCGGCACGGCGCTGGGCGTGGTGGCGGCGCTGCGCCAGAACCACTGGCAGGACTATTCGGTGATGACGGTGGCGATGCTGGGCATCACCATTCCCACCTTCGTCACCGCGCCCATCCTGACGCTGGTGTTCGGCATTTACCTGGGCTGGCTGCCGGTGGGCGGCTGGGCGGGCGGGGCCTGGCGCAACCTGGTGCTGCCGGTGACCGTGCTGGCGCTGCCGCAGATCGCCATCATCGCCCGGCTGATGCGCGGCAGCATGGTGGAGGTATTGCGCGCCAACTATATCCGCACCGCCCGCGCCAAGGGACTTTCGGCGGGGCGCATCGTGCTGCGCCACGCCCTGCGCGCGGCGGCGCTGCCGCTGGTTTCCTATCTGGGGCCCGCGCTGGCGGCGGTGCTAACCGGCTCGCTGGTGGTGGAGAATATCTTCGGCCTGCCGGGCATCGGGCGCTATTTCATCCAGGGCGCGCTGAACCGCGACTATACCCTCGTGATGGGCGTGGTGATCTGCTACGCGGCGCTGATCCTGCTGCTGAACTTCCTGGCTGATATCGCGTATGCGCTGCTGGACCCTAGGGTAAGACTTCAGTGAATAATCCCCTCCGCCCTTCGCAGCTTTGCTTTTGGCGCTCCGGCACATGCCGTCGCGCCATCAAGCGCTGCTACGGGCACCTCCCCCTTCCAGGCGCTGCGCGCGAAGGGGGAGGGGCATGATCTCCCCCGGCCAGAACACCGCCACCATCGCGCTGGCATCGGAGCTGAAGGGCCGCAGCCTGTGGGCCGACGCCCGCCGCCGCCTTTTGCGCAACCGCGCCGCGCTGGCGGGCATGATCCTGCTGGGCGTGATCGCGCTGCTGGCGCTTTTCGCGCCGCTGCTGTCTCCGTTCGCCTATGACGAGGTGAATTACGACATCATCGCCTGCGCGCCCGGCTGGTGGCCCGCCGAGGCCGCCTGCACCGCGCCGGGGCACCTGTTCGGCACCGATGCGGTGGGGCGCGACCTGTTCGTGCGCACGCTGTATGGCGCACGGGTCAGCCTGGCGGTGGGGCTGGTGGCCAGCCTGGTGTCGCTGCTGATCGGCGTGCTGTACGGCGCGGTGGCGGGCTATGCCGGCGGGCGGCTGGATGCGCTGATGATGCGGGTGGTGGACGTTCTCTATTCCCTGCCCTTCATCTTCTTCGTCATCATCCTGATGGTGATGTTCGACCGCAATTTCATCCTGCTGTTCGTCGCCATCGGCGCGGTGGAATGGCTGACCATGGCGCGGATCGTGCGCGGCCAGACCCTGTCGCTCCGGCAGAAGGAATTCATCGAGGCGGCGCGGGCGGCGGGCGTGCCGCCGCTGGGCATCATCCTGCGCCATGTCGTGCCCAATGTGGTGGGGCCGGTGATGGTCTATGTCACCCTGACCGTGCCGGGCATCATCCTGACCGAGAGTTTCCTCTCCTTCCTGGGGCTGGGCATCCAGGAGCCGATGACAAGCTGGGGCGTCCTGATCTCCGACGGCGCCGACCAGATCGAGACAGCCCCCTGGATGCTGCTGTTCCCGGCGCTGCTGATGGCGCTGACCCTGTTCAGCTTCAACTTCATCGGCGACGGCCTGCGCGACGCCCTGGACCCGAAAGACCGGTGATGACCGCGCTGCTGGAGATCACCAACCTCAATGTCACCTTCGACACGCCCGATGGCGTGGTGGAGGCGGTGAAGGACGCCAGCCTGTCCATTGCGCCCGGTGAATGCCTGGGCGTGGTGGGCGAAAGCGGATCGGGCAAGAGCCAGCTTTTCCTGGCAGCCTTCGGCCTTCTGGCGGGCAATGGCCGCGCCACCGGCAGCGTCCGCTTCCAGGGCCGTGAAATACTGGGCGCGGATGCCGGGACGCTGAACGCGATCCGGGGCGGCGCGGTCACCATGATCTTCCAGGACCCCCTGACCGCGCTGACGCCGCACATGCGGATCGGGGCGCAGATTATCGAGGCGCTGGTCCGCCACCGCGCCATGCCCCGCGCCGAGGCGCAGCGGCGGGCGCAGGAGATGCTGGACTATGTCCGCATCCCGGAATCGGCCCGGCGCATGACGCAATATCCGCACGAACTGTCGGGCGGCATGCGCCAGCGGGTGATGATCGCAATGGCGACCATCACCGGACCCGACCTGATCGTCGCCGACGAACCCACCACTGCGCTGGATGTGACGGTGCAGGCGCAGATTCTGGAAATCCTGCGGGCGCTGAAGAGCGAAAAGAAGACCGCCATCGCGCTGGTCAGCCATGACATGGGCGTAATCGCCGGGCTGGCCGACCGGGTGCAGGTGATGCGCCGGGGCGAGATCGTGGAATCGGGCGCGGTGGACGACATTTTCTATGCGCCCCGGCACGAATATACCCGCATGCTTTTGGAGGCCGTATCCCAGCCCGGCGTCGCGCCGCAAACCGCCATCGGCGCACCGCTGCTGACGGTGGAGGATGTGAAGGTCAGCTTTCCGCTGCGCGACGGGCTGCTGCGCAAGCGCCGGGAACTGCGCGCGGTGGACGGCATCAGCTTCACCCTGCACCAGGGCGAAACGCTGGGCGTGGTGGGCGAAAGCGGCTGCGGCAAATCCACCCTGGCCCGGGCCGTGCTGAAGCTGCTGCCCGCCTCATCGGGCCGGGTGGTGTGGCTGGGCCGCGACCTGGACAACGCCAGCCGCGACGAACTGCGCGCCGCGCGCAAAGATTTACAGATCGTGTTCCAGGACCCGCTGGCCAGCCTGGACCCGCGCATGCCCATCGGCCTGTCCATCGCCGAGCCGCTCAGGGCGCTGGAGCCGGGCCTGTCGCGGGACACGGTGCGCGAAAAAGTGCGCGCCATCATGCAGCGGGTTGGCCTCGATCCCGCCTGGATCAACCGCTATCCGCACGAACTGTCCGGCGGCCAGAACCAGCGCGTGGGCCTGGCTCGCGCCATGATCGTCGCCCCCCGGATGCTGGTCTGCGACGAGGCGGTGAGCGCGCTCGATGTCTCCATACAGGCGCAGATCGTGGCGCTGATCCGCGACCTGCAGGCCCAAACCGGGCTGGCGCTGATCTTCATCAGCCACGACCTGTCCGTGGTGCGGCGGCTGTCACACCGGGTGATGGTGCTCTATCTGGGGCGGGTTGTGGAGATGGCGCCCGCCGAAGCGCTCTATGCCGATCCCCGCCACCCCTATACCCGGGCGCTGCTGTCGGCGGTGCTCAGTCCCGATCCGCGCGCCGAACGCGGCCGCAGGCGCGAACTGCTGGCGGGGGACCTGCCCTCGCCGCTCGATCCGCGCGCGCAACTGACTTTCCTGAAGTCGAAACTGGCGGCGGGCGATATCCAGTACCGCCCGCGCCTGCTGGAAGTCATGCCCGGCCACTTCGTGGCCGAGCATGATTAAAAGTGGTCGCGCGGCCCGACGCGCTACGCGCTGGCCGACGCTCCGGCCCGGCCACGTCGTGGCCGAGCACGACTGAAGCGCGCCCTAGCGGACGCGCTTCACCTTATGGAAGACGTTTTCGTCATTCATTTTCAGGTTGAAGGTGCCCATCGCGCCCTGGGTGACGGTGACGCGCATCGAGGCCGCCGGCATGCGCCAGCTGGCCGGGCGGCGGGCCTTGTCTTCCGGCGTCTGCTGCCACACCTGTCCGTCCGCCAGGGTAATGACGAAACCGGACGGCTTGTCCTCGAAACTCTTGACCGGCGTGTTCTCCACCACATCGTCGCCGCCCCACACCGCCAGCATGCCGGCGGATTTGGGCATCGGCGGCGGGCCGCTGTTCACGGCGGCGCGGGCCACCGAACTGGGCAGCGCCTGGGCCTTGGGCTGGGCATAGAGCAGCTTGAGCTGCGCCTGGGGCGCGGGCGACAGGCCGAGCTGGGCCCGCATCGGCTGGGCGGCGGCGTAATAGCAGTCCAGCCACTGGCGGTCCTCGGTCAGGTTGGCGCAGCGGGTCAGGCCCGTCACCACTTCCTCGCGCGCATCGGCCAGCGCCACACCGGGCATCAGCCCGCACGAAGCCGCCGCGGCCGCCAGAATGATCGTCTTACGCATACTGTCTTCCCCCGAATGGACCGCAAACGGATATCGCGCGCGCTGCGCCTTCCGGCTTGCGGAACGCGCCGCAAACCCGGCAAATGTTCCTCGGGTCGCAATCTAAAAGGTCGGCATGGCATCGGGCAAGGCATGGAACCGCAGGATCGCCCTTCTGGGCGGGGCGGCGGCGGCCACAGGGGCCTATTTCGCGCTTTCCGGCCCGGACCGGCCCAGCCGCCGCAAGGTTACCGACGCCAGAACCTTTCTGCGCGGTAATGCGGCGGAACCCCAGACGCTGGACCCCAATCTGGCGGCGGGCACGATGGACGCCCATATCCTGCGCGACCTGATGATGGGGCTGATAACGGAAGACCCGCTGTCGCACCCGGTGCCCGGCGCGGCGACGCACTGGCGCACGGCGGCCGACGGCCTGACCTGGGTTTTCCACCTGCGCGACGCGACATGGTCCGACGGCGTGCCGGTCACCGCCGGGGATTTCGTCTTTTCCTGGCGGCGAATTCTCGACCCGGACACCGCCTCGCCCTATGCCTATTTCCTCTATGTCATCCAGAATGCCGCTGCCGTGAACAAGGGGGCCATGCCCGGCGAGGCCCTGGGCGTGAAGGCGCTGGACGCACGCACCCTGGAGATCACGCTGGAGCATCCCGCGCCCTATCTGCTGGAGATGCTGAGCCACAGCACCATGTACCCCCTGCCGCGCCATGTCGTGACCGCCAGGGGCAAGGCCTGGGCGCGGGCGGGCAGCCATGTCGGCAACGGCGCCTATGTCCTGAAGGAATGGCTGCCGAACGGCCATGTGCTGGTGGAGAAGAATCCGCGCTTCTTCGACGCCGCGAACGTGGCGATGGAAAAAGTCTATTACTATCCCACCGACGATTACGGCGCGGCGCTGCAACGCTTCCGCGCGGGCGAACTGGACATCCAGGTCCGCCTGCCCGGCCAGCAGATAGACTGGATCCGCAAGAACATCCCCCAGACCATAGACCTCAAGCCCCAACTGACGGTCGAATATGTGGCGATGAACCAGACGCGGCCGCCTTTCAACGATGTGCGGATTCGCCATGCCCTGAACCTGGCACTGAACCGCGAAGCTATCACCACGCGCATCTCGCGCGTCGGACAGGTCCCGGCCTACAGCTTCGTGCCGCCCGGCACCGCCAATTTTCCCGGCGGCAACAGCCTGGATTTCACGCACCTGCCGCATGCGGCGCGCGTGGAAAAGGCGCGCGGCCTGATGCGGGCGGCGGGCTATGGCGAAAACAACCGGCTCAAGACCAGCTATCTGCTGCGCGGCACCGGCCCCGGCACGGCGCGCGCCGTCGCCGCCGCCATCCAGCAGATGTTCGCGCAGGTTTACGTGGACATCGCCATCCTGCCGGTGGATTTCCCCATCTTCCTGGCCCAGACCGACGCCCATGATTTCGACATGGCGCAGGCCGGATGGGGCGCGGATTTCAACGACGCCGCCACCTTCATCGAACTGCTGCAGACCGGCGCGGGCAACAATTCGGGCGCCTACAGCAACAAACACTATGACGCGGCGCTGGAAGCCTCGCGCCACGACACCGACCTTGTCACGCGCGGGCAGAAGCTGGCCGAGGCCGAGCGCATCGCGCTGGCCGACCATGCCGTGCTGCCGCTGTTCTTCTGGGCCAATCCCAACCTGGTCTGGCCCTATGTGAAGGGCTGGGAAACCAATGCGATGGATCATCACCCGTCGCGCTGGATCACGGTCGACCAGGCCGCCCGCAGCCGGCAGTTCGCATGACGCGGCTGGCGGCCGTCTTCCTGCTGCTGGCGACGCTGGGGGCGCAGGCACAGGGCGTGCTCAACCGCGGCAACAGCTTCGAGCCGGATTCGCTGGACCCGCATTTCGCGGGCACCACCGCGGAGAGCAACATTATCGGCGACCTGCTGGAAGGGCTGACCGCCTTCAATGCGGCGGGCAAGCCCATGCCCGGCATCGCCGAACGCTGGGAAACCTCCAAAGACGGCCTGACCTGGACCTTTCACCTGCGTAAGGCCGCTTGGTCCAACGGCGATCCGGTCACCGCGCAGGATTTCGTCTGGTCCTGGCGGCGGATGCTGGCCCCCAAGACCGCCGGGCGCAGCGCCCAGAACCTGTGGGTGCTGAAGAATGCCCGCGCCATCAGCGGCGGCAGGCTGCCGGTGACGGCGCTGGGCGCCAGCGCGCCCGATGCCCGCACGGTGATCGTGACGCTGGAACATCCCGCGCCCTACCTGCCCGAACTGATGGCCTTCACCAGCGCCCTGCCCGTGCCGCGCAAGGTGGTGGAAGCCAGGGGCAATGGCTGGTCGCGCCCCGGCACCTATGTCTCCAACGGCCCCTACACGCTGAAGGACTGGGTGCCGAACGATCATGTCACGCTGGTGAAAAATCCCCGCTTCCATGATGCCGCGCGGGTGCGGATCGGAACCGTGAATTTCTATCCCACCGTGGACACCCAGGCCGCGCTGCGCCGGTTGCGGGCGGGCGAGCTGGACATGCAGTCCCCCCTGCCCAGCGCCCAGGTCGAATGGCTGCGCGCCAACATGCCAAAGGCACTGCATATCGTGCCGTCGCTGGCCATCGCCTATATGCCGATGAACCTGCGCGATCCGGCGCTGAAGGACATCCGGGTGCGCCGCGCCCTCAATCTGGTCTATGACCGCGAGGCGGTGGCGCAAAAGGTGATGAAGCTGGGCGAGACGCCCGCCTATGCCTTTGTGCCGCCGCGCATCGGCAATTATGCGGGCGGCCCGCAACTGCCGTTCAGGTCCATGCCGATGCCCGCGCGCGTGGCCGAGGCCCGCAGGCTGATGCAGGATGCGGGCTATGGCCCCTTCAACAAGCTGCGGCTGGACCTGAACACCACCGGCAATCCCGACAACCGCCGCATCGCCGCCGTCTTCCAGGCGATGGCGCGGCAGATATATGTGGATGTGCAAATCCGCGTCAGCGACTATCAGGTGATGCTGAAGGCGATGCGCCAGGGCCAGTTCCAGCTTGGCCTGAACAGCTGGCTGGCCGATTTCGACGATGCCAGCAATTTCCTCGACCTGCTGCGGACCGGCTCGCCCACCAACTATGCCGGCTACAGCAATCCGAAGTTCGACGCCGCGATGGAGCGTGCCGCCGCCGAGCCGGACGCGGGCAAGCGCCGCCTGTTGTTGCAGGCCGCCGAGCGCATCGCCCAGGCCGACATGCCCTGGCTGGTGATCCGCAACTATTCGCAGAGCGAGGCGGTGGCGCCCCGCGTCGGCGGCTATGTCTCCAATTCCCGGATGGTGAACCGCAGCCGCTGGCTGTGGCTGAAACAGGTCGGGTTCAATTGAGGCTGTTCCAGGTGGTGGGAGCCTGCGCCGCCTGCTCGCGCATCGCGCCGCTGGTGGGGTTGTTAAGGTAGGGCGACGGACGCCACCGCCCCCGGTCCGCTGGCTCTGCATCAGGCCGGTCAAAGCAAGGGCACACCGCTCTCACAATTCTTTGTAGATTATTGCGCATGATAAAACGCAAGCATCATTAAGAAAACGCCGCCAATGATCAAAGTGCAAAACATGACCATGACAATTGCAGTACCAACAGAACCTATATTTGGAAAAACCATTGGAGCACCAAACAATACCAATAACGAAAAGAGCGTAAGGCAGACTCCAGTTAAAAAGATAATTGGCTTTCGCCACGATCGCGTTTGGATGCTCATATAACGCCGGCTGACAAATCTAAAAAATATACTCCCAATGACAACGAGCCCGAAAACCTGAAACAACGGCTGCAAACGCCAAACACCAGGCTCCAACTGAAATGCAAAAAATACAGCCAACGCTAATATTAAAAGCGCAATAAGTGCCAAGAGGAAATTACTGGCGTTAGCTTTCATGTACGCCCCAGAGAGTACTAGTTCACCGGACAAGCTGGTGCCTTACGTCTATCCCGATTCCCGTTATGTCGAATCAGTCCAAGCGAAACGGCGCACCCTGCGGGAAAAGCGGGTAAGTGAGGTCACTCCAGCCTAAAATGTTGGAACGGTTTTCCGAAGATGTTGGAACGGCTTTGCTAAGTCATTGATTCTGGTGACCCCAGGAAGACTCGAACTTCCGGCCTACGGTTTAGGAAACCGCCGCTCTATCCTGCTGAGCTATGGGGTCACGCGCGGCAAGCTTTGCCCCATTTTTCCGCCCAATTCCAGAGCCTCCCGCCGCCCCGCCCGCCATCTTTCTTCCGGGCGGCGGGAGACATTTGCCCGCTTCGCCGTTTCCAGTGCCAGGTCACCATTTCCGGAGCCGCGGCGCGGTTCCCAACAGGAGAAAACCATGAGAAGCGCCCTGAACGCATCCTGCATCGCCACCCTGCTGTGCGGCGCGATCGCCTTTGCCGTGCCGGTCCTTGTCACCCCGGCTTTTGCCCAGCCTGCCGCGGTCGGCACGGGCGGCACCGTTCCCGTCCCCGCCGTCACCCCGCCGACCGGCGCGGTGAACGCCCAGGCCGCCAATGCCCAGGGCAATGCCAATGCCGCCATCGGCACCACCACCACCGGCCGCATGGGCACGATGGGCAACCGCGCCACCACCGGCGTTAACGGCACGGTGGGCGCCAATGCGGGTGCGGGCGGTGTTTCCGCCGGTGCCCATGTCAACGGTGCCCATGTCAACACGGCGACCCATGCGCGCGGTTCGGCCAGCGCCAATGCCGCCGAGCAGGAAACCACCCGCCAGCTCAACCAGACCCAGGGCGTAACGACGTCGACCAGCGCCGGTGCCGGGGCGAGCATCACGGGCCAGTAACTGCGGGTCAGCAACCGCATAACAGTTACAAGACAGGCAGGACCGGGCGCTGCCCGGTCCTGTTTTTGCGCCTGCACAATGGCACCCGGACGGGCGGCACGGTAGGATTCATCCGTCACCCCCACGGATATCCCCATGCCCATCTATCGCGCGCCCGTCGAAGACTATCGCTTCCTGTTCAACGAGGTGCTGGAAATCGAAAAGCACCGCGACCTGCCGCAGTTTTCCGAACTGTCGCCGGAGCTGGTGGACGATATCCTGGCGGGCGGCGGCAAGATCTGCGAGGAGGTGCTGCACCCCCTGAACCAGTCCGGCGACGAGGAAGGCTGCCGTTTCGAGAACGGCCAGGTCTTCACGCCCAAGGGGTTCAAGGACGGCTACCGCGCCTATAGCGAAGGCGGTTGGGGCGGGCTGGGCGCGCCGGAGGAATATGGCGGGGCCAACATGCCGCCGCTCATCACCATGGCGCTGACCGAAATGGGGATGAGCGCCAACCAGTCGCTGGCCATGTATCCCATGCTGACGGCGGGCGCCTATGGCGCGCTGGTCGCCACCGCGCCGCAATGGATGAAAGACGGCATCGTACCGAAGATGGTGTCGGGCGAATGGGCGGGCACCATGTGCCTGACCGAGCCGGGCGCGGGCACCGACCTGCGCCTGATGAAGACCCGCGCGGTGGAACAGCCCGACGGCACCTATCGCATGAACGGCACCAAGATCTTCATTTCCGGCGGCGACCAGGACCTGACCGACAACATCATCCATCTGGTGATCGCCAAGATCCCGGACGAGAACGGCCAGATCCATGACGATCTCTCCACCGTCAATTTCTTCATGGTGCCCAAGATTCTGGTGAACGAGGACGGCAGCACCGGCGCGCGCAACGGCGTGACCACCGGTGGCATCGAGCACAAGATGGGCATCAAGGGACAGGCGACCTGCGTGCTGAACTTCGACGACGCCGTCGCCTGGCGGCTGGGTCCCAAGCCCGAACCGCTGAAGCCGGGTGAAAAGCGCTCCTCCAGCGCGGGCATGGCCGGCATGTTCGGCATGATGAATGCCGCGCGGCTGGGCGTGGGCATCCAGGGCATCGGGCTGGGCGAGATCGCCTACCAGAACGGCTATGCCTATGCAAAGGAGCGCCGCGTCGGCCGCGCCCTGACCGGGCCGAAGGAGCCGGACAAGCCCGCCGACCTGGAAATCGTGCATCCCGACGTCAAGCGCATGCTGCTGCAGGCCCGTTCGGCGACGGAAGGCCTGCGCGCGCTGGCGGCCTGGACCACCCTGAACATGAGCATTGCCCAGTCCGGCCGCGCGGACGCGGAAACCGCCGGTCTGCTGGCCGACCTGATGACGCCGGTGATCAAGTCCTTCGGCACCGACATGGGGTTCGAGGCCGCCAATCTGGGCATGCAGTGCTATGGCGGGCACGGCTATATCCGCGACAATGGCGTGGAGCAGTTCGTGCGCGATGCCCGCATCAACCAGGTCTATGAGGGCGCCAACGGCGTGCAGGCGATGGACCTGGTGGGCCGCAAGCTGGGCCGCAAGGGCGGGGCCGCGCCCATCGCCCTGTTCGGCGTGCTGACCGGCTGGATCGCGGAACAGGAAAAGGACGCCGCGATGGCGCCCTTTGTTGCCGGGGTGAAACGCGGCACCGAGGCGTTGCAGGCCGCGACGATGTGGCTGGCCGCCAACGGCATGAAGAATCCCAACGATGCGGGCGCGGCCGCCACCGATTACCTGCGCCTGATGGGCATCACCGTGGTGGCGCTTATGTGGGGCCGCATGGCGAAAGCCTCGCTGGGCAAGGACGACCCCTTGCACAGGGACAAGCTGATGTGCGCCCGATACTGGATGGAGCGGATGGTGCCGGAATGCCCCATGCTGCTGGAACGCATCCAGGCGGGCAGCGCCGTGATCATGGAACTGGAATGAGCAACCCGTCGCCGTGGGGCGCGCCGCCGCCGGAGCGGCGGTCGCGCCAGAAATCGCATGGGGGCCTGTACCTGTGGCTGGGCGTAATGGCGGGTACCGTCCTGCTGGTCTGGTTTCTCAGCCGCCATTTCCCGCGCGACAATGTGCTGGGCGATCCCTATTTCCTGCAAGGCCTGGCCATCCTGGCGCTGGTGTCCAGCACCCTGGTCTTCGGGCGGCGCATGAGCCTGCGCGAAACCGCGCGCAACATCCTGTTGTGGCTGGGCGTGGCGCTGGTGCTGGTGCTGGGCTTTTCCTTCCAGTCCGAACTGATGGGCGTCTGGCAGCGCGTGCGGGCCGAACTGCTGCCGGGCCAGCCGGTGCAGGCCGCGCATGGCGAGATGACGGTCAATGCCGACGAAAGCGGCAGCTTCCATGTCTATGGCAGGATCAACGGCATGCCGGTGCGGTTTCTGGTGGATACCGGGGCCAGCGAGATCGTGCTCAGCCCCGCCGACGCGGCGCGGCTGGGCCTGAACCCCGACAAGCTGGTGTTCGAGCATCCGTTCGAATCCGCCAACGGCATCGGCTATGGCGCCAAGGCGGTTCTGGCCGAACTGACGGTGGGCGATATCCGGCTGACCGATGTGCCGGTGTCGGTCAACAAGGCGCGGATGCGCGCCTCGCTGCTGGGCATGACATTCCTGCGGCGGCTGAAGTCTTTCGAGTTTCAGGACCGCAGGCTGATCATGCGCTGGTGACGGCGTTACTTGGTGCCGGTCGAGGAGGACGAACCGCTGCCCTGGGTGGTGGAGGCGATGGCGGCGATGCCGCCGGCCAGGCCCAGGATGCCGACCCACATGATCACCCCGCCGGTTTCGATGGCGGCCTGCTGCACGCCCGCGGGCTTGCCCGGGGCCAGGGGCGCGGGCGCTTCGGCGGCGATGGCCTGGGACGAAATGCTCAGCGCCAGGATGGCGGCGGCGATGGCACGCATGGGAACTCTCCACTCGATAACGGCGCGAGTGTGGGGCACGGCCCCTTAAGAAAGCCTTATGCGGCGT
>DASTMN010000017.1:0-39781 GCA_035714165.1 Rhizomicrobium sp. | reverse complement strand
GGCGACACCTTGTCGATGCCGGCGGCCACGATCAGCGTCAGGATGACGTTGATGACGCCATAGGCGGTCAGCAGGGTGCGCGGCTTGACCTTGAGCAGAAGGGCGGTCGCGGCGAAGCGTCCGACCAGATAGCCGATGGCGGCCAGCGACAGCATGAAGGCGCCGGTCTGGCTGCTCAGGCCCTGCCAGTTCTGGGTCACCAGATTGATGAAGAAGGCGCCGATGCCGACCTGGGCGCCGATGTAGAGGGCCTGGGTGATGACGCCCGCGACGAAGTGCGGTTGCTTGGACAGCGGCTTGGCCACGCCGCCGGCTTCCTCGCCGCCGTGGTCGGCCAGGCCCGTTTCGGGCAGGCGGGCGCGCCACACCACCAGGGCGAACAGCACGACGCCCAGGGCGATCAGGCCATAGACGATCTGGATCGAGCGAGTGGCGCCGCCCAGAGCCTCGGTCGTGGTCGGGCTGAAGAAGACCGCGCCGCCGATCAAGGGGCCGAAGAAGACGCCAAGCGCATTGAACGACTGGGCCAGGTTCAGGCGCTGCGGCGCCTTGGCCGGGTCGCCCAGCACGTTCACATAGGTGTCGGCGCTGGTCTCAAGAATGCAGAGACCCGCCGCCAGAACGAACATCGAGCCGACGAAGGGCAGGAAGGCGCCGGCGCTGGCCGCCGGAATGAAGAGCAGGGCGCCGACCGCCGCGACCATCAGGCCGGTGACGATGCCGAACTTGTACCCACGCGCGTTCAGCAGCATGCCCGCAGGCACGCTGAGCAGCAGATAGGCCCCGAAATAGGCGATCTGCAGCCAGGCGCTGTCGGCGTGGCTGATGCTGAGCGTGTCCTGGAAATGCTTGTTCAACACGTCCAGCAGGCCGTAGGCCAGACCCCAGATCAGGAAGCAGGCGATGGCGAAGGCCAGCGGGCCGCGCAGGTTGCCGGCGGGCAGGGCGAGACCGCCGGGGGTGTGGGCGGCGTCGGTTTCGATACTCATGTCGTCCTCTCGGGCTTCCTCGGGGGCCGGCGCCGTCTTGATGCGGGCTCGGCGAATGATGGGTCAGATGCGGTAGATCGCCTCGGCGTTGGCGGCGAACAGACGGTCGCGTTCATCGGCGCTGAAGTGGCGCGTGATGGCGTCGAAGGCGGAATAGAAGGCGTCGAAGGTCCCGTGAACGCGCTCGACCGGGAAGTCGCTGGCGAACATGGCGCGGTGTGTCCCGAAGGTCTCGATGCAGGTCAACACGATTGGCTGGATGGAGTTCAAGGTCCAGGCGCGGTCGGTGATGCCGAGGCCGGAGATCTTGATCGACACCTGGGGGCGCTCGGCCAGGGCCTTCAGCCTGGTGCGCCAGAGCGCCAGGCCCTCGGCGTCGCGGTCGGTCGGCAGACCGGCGTGGTTGATGATCAGGGGAATGTCGGGATGGGCGTCGGCCAGTTCGACGGCGCTCGCCATCTGCGACGGATAGAGCTGCAGGTCGAAGGAAAGGCCATGCTGCGCCAGCTTGCCAAAGCCTGCGCGCCAGGCGGGGTCGAGCAGGGGATCGGCCGGATTGTAGGTCTTGAGCGGATCGGCGTGCCAGCAGACGATCTGGCGCACGCCCCGAACATTGGGCCGTGCGGCGTGGGCTTCCAGCAGGGCGTCCAGATCGGGATCGGTCAGATCGGCGCCGGCGACGACGCCATGCGGATAGCCGTAGTCGTCGGCCATGGCCTGCAGCCAGTCGGTCTCGGCCAGCTGTTGACCGCGCGGCTGGCCGGCCTCGACATGGACGATCTTGTCCACGCGCCAGTTCGCCGTGTCGGCCAGATAGTCCTTCAGCAGGTAATCACGGTGCGCGATCGGAGCCATGTCCCCCGCCGGATTGTTCGGCAGGGGATCGTCCTGCAACCAGCCGTAGCGGGCGCGCGACAGGTCCCACAGGTGGACGTGCGGATCGACGATGCGAAGGTCGCGGCCCACCTGCAGCGCTCCTTAGTAGGTCGTACGGCCGCCCGACGTATCGAACGTCGAGGCGGTGGTGAAGCTGCATTCTTCCGAAGCCATGAAACAGACCATGGCGACGCTTTCCTCGACCTCGCCCAGACGGCCCATGGGGATCTTGGAGTGCATGTAGTCGACCTGGCTTTGCGGCAGCTGTTCCAGGATGGGGCTTTCGAAGGTGGCGGGGGTCAGGCTGTTGGCGATGACCCCCTTGCCGGCCAGTTCCTTGCCCAGCGACTTGGTGAAGCCGATCACGCCCGCCTTGGACGCCGAATAGGCGCTGGCGTTGGGGTTGCCCTCCTTGCCCGCGACCGAGGCCCCGTTGACGATGCGGCCGTAGCCGTTGTCCAGCATGTAGGGGGTGACGGCGCGGCAGCAGTAGAAGACGCCGTTCAGGTTGATGTCGACCACGCGCTTCCAGCTGTCGAGCGGGAACTCGTGCACCGGCACGGTGGCGCCGGTAATGCCGGCCGAGGCGACCAGGATATCGATGCGCCCGCCCAGGGCCTCATGCGAGGTCTTGGCGGCGGCCTCTACGGCGGCCGGGTCGGCCACGTCCAGGGCCACAGTGGCGACGGCGCCCACTTCCTCGGCGGCGGCCTTCAGCGTGTCCGCGTTAAGATCCCAGAGCACGACCTTGCCGCCCTCGGCGATGATGCGCGCGGCCGAGGCCCTGCCCAGGCCCGAGGCGCCGCCGGTCACGACGGCGGTGCGGCCCGCGAAACGTCCCTGATAGGCGCTCATGCGACGGCGTCCTTGGACCAGGCGACGACCTGCTGGCGCTGGCTGCCCAGCTTCTCGATGCCCAGCTCCATGACGTCGCCGGCCTTCAGGTAGAAGGGCTCGGGCTTCTGGCCCAGACCGACGCCGGGGGGGGTGCCCGTGGTGATCAGGTCGCCCGGTTCCAGGGTCATGAACTGGCTGACGTAGGAGACGATCTCGGCCACGCCGAAGATCATGGTCCGGGTGTTGCCGGTCTGCATGCGCTTGCCGTTCAGGTCCAGCCACATGTCGAGCGTCTGGACGTCGCCGACCTCGTCAGTGGTGACGATCCAGGGGCCGACGGGGCCGAAGGTGTCGCAGCCCTTGCCCTTGTCCCAGGTGCCGCCGCGCTCCGTCTGGAAGGCGCGCTCGGACACGTCGTTGATCAGCACATAGCCGGCGACGTGATCCAGGGCGTCGGCCTGTTCGACGTAGGAGGCGGCCTTGCCGATGACGATGCCGAGCTCGACTTCCCAGTCGGGCTTGATCGCGTTCTTGGGGATGATGACGTCGTCGTTGGGGCCGATGACGGCGCTGGTGGCCTTCATGAAGATGATCGGTTCGGCCGGTTCGGGCATGCCCGATTCCTTGGCATGGTCCGAATAGTTCAGGCCGATGCAGATGAACTTGCCCACCCGGGCCACCGGCTCGGCGATGCGGACACCCTTTTCGACCAGCGGCAGGCTGGCGATATCGGCCGCCCGGATGGCCGACAGGTCGGCCAGCACGCCGCCGTCAATGTCCTTCACGATGCCCGCAAGGCTGCGGATATTGCCGTCGGCGTCGAGAATGCCCGGCTTTTCCTGGCCCTTGGCCCCATAGCGCAACAGTTTCATTCTTGTTTTTCCTTCGCTGGCAGGTGAACGCGCGCCGCAGGCGTCGCCGCCCGTCAGCCCGCGGATGGGAAGAGGATCGCCTCAGTTCGCCGGGAAGGCGGTGGCGAGATACTTCACGATCTGGTCGAACTCGGCGTCGGTGGCGTTGGCACCGTTGTTGGCCATCGTATCCACGATCTGTTTCCAGCCGGCGATGTCGAGCTGCTGCTGCGCCACCACTTCGGGCGAATGGCACTGCGAGCAGACCTTGATGGTCACATCGCGGCCGTCGCCGGGCGGCAGGGCCTTGAACTCGTCCTGGGCAAGAGCCGGCAGGGTTCCGGCGGCAACAAGGGTCACGGCAAGAAGTACTGAACGCACGGCTATCTCTCTTTCGTCAGGTTATTCGCCCCGGCGGGCCTCTTATAATGGACTGCCCGCGCCAAGGCAGGGAAAAACCGCTGCCTAGCCGGGGGAAATTTGCCCGTTCCGCGAACCGTTCTCAAGTTCGGGACCCGATTCACGGCCTGGGCAGGGCAAAGGCCACCACCTCGTCGCCTTCCAGCGCCGCACCCACAATGCCGCCGCCGGTGGCCGTGACCGCCACATACTGGCGCCCATCCGCACCCAGCCAGGTGGCGGGCGTGGCCTGGGCCGAAGCGGGCAGCCGGGCGGTCCACAACTCGCGGCCGGTGGCCGTCTCGAAGGCACGGAAACGCCGGTCGGTGGTGGCGCCGATGAAGGTCAGGCCGCTGGCGGTCAGGATGGTGCCGCCCAGGCCGGGGCGGCCGGTCTCCTGCATCCCGGCGGGGAAGCTGTCGGTGACGCCCAGCGTCTTGCGCCAGGCGACGTCACCGGTATCCACATTCACCGCCACCAGCTGGCCCCAGGGCGTGGCGGTACAGGGCATGTTGTCGTTGTCGGGATCCCACAGCCGGCGCAGCCCCGCCAGCGGCCCTTCATTGTTGTAGCTGCCGTCGGGCCGCTGCATCACCCGGATCGCCTGGGCCAGGTTGTTGATGTTCACCACATAGAGGCGGCGGTCGGGATCGAAGGAGCCGCCATAATAATTGATGCCGCCCTGCGAGGCGGGCAGGTGCATCGTATAGCGGCCCAGCACCATCGGCGAATATTGCGGCACCAGGATCATCTGGTTGTCGTCCACCAGCTTTTCGCAATAGGCCTGGTGAGATTTCACGCCCTTGTAGAGTTCGTCGCGGCTGAAGGTGATGCGCGCCATCGGTTCGGGCTTGGACGGATAGGGCTGGGTGGGCGACAGCTTTTCGCCCGGCACGGTGCTGTCATGCGGCACCGGCTTTTCGATCACGTCATAGAGCGGCTTGCCCGTCACCCGGTCCAGGATGAAGACCAGGCCCGACTTGTTGGTGGCGATGATGGCCGAAATGGTCTTGCCGCCGCGCTTCACGTCTATCAGCGTGGGCGGCGACCCGGCGTCATAGTCCCAGATGTCGTGATGGGTGACCTGGAAATGCCAGAGATATTTTCCGGTATCGGCCTTCACCGCCACGATGGAATTGCTGAACAGGTTGTCGCCCGCCCGGCCCACGCCCGCCCGGTCGAAGTTGGGCGCGCCGATCGGCATGAAGACGATGCCGCGTTCCACGTCCACCGTCATATGGCCCCAGACATTGGTGCCCGAACGCTTCTCGGTGCTGCCCGGCTCCCAGGTGTCGAACCCCGGCTCGCCCTTGCGCGGCACGGTATGGAAGGTCCAGAGCAGCTTGCCCGTGCGGATATCCCAGGCGCGGGTGTCGCCCAGCGGGCCGGTGCCGTTGTTGCTGCCGCCGGGCCCCTCGCCCACGCCTGCCCCGGTGATGACGATGTTTTTGTACAGCGCGGGCGGCGAGGTCAGTCCGTATGGCAGGTGCATGCCAGTCACCATCACCTCCGGCGTCTTGAGGTTCAGGATGCCGCTGCCGCCGAAGGCCGGGATCAGCTTGCCGTCCGCCGCGTTCAGGGCATAGACGCGGCCATTGCGCGATCCGAACACCAGCGCCGCGGGCAGCCTGCCGTCGCCCGGCCAATAGGCCCCGCCGCGCGTGGCCGGAACGTCCTCGTCCGGCAAGTCGTATTTCCACTTCTCCGTACCCGTGGCGGGATCGAGCGCGATCACCTGCCCATAGCTGGAGAAGATGTACATGGTGTTGTTGACCACCAGCGGCGTGGCCTGGGACGCACGCAGGCGCTCGATGGCCGGCGGCTTGAGATGATAGCTCCACACTTTCTGCAACTGGCCGACATTGGCGGGGGTGATCTGGGTCAGCGGTGAATAACGCTGCGCGCCGGGATCGCGGTGATTGCCGGGCCAGTCCGTCGTGGGCACCTGCTGGCTGTGCGCCCCGCCGCCCATCACCGCCAGCGCCGCACCGGCCATCAGCATTTTCGCAATCGCACGCATGTCTCACCCCGTAAATGCGAACGCGGCCTCATGGGCCGCGCGCTTGTTGTCGCCATACTCAGTGCTGCGCGCCTTTCGGCGGCGCATAATCGGCCAGTTCGCCGACCGGCCGCTTGCCCGCCCAGGCGATGCCGCGCAGCATCACCGCCTGGATTTTCGGATCCTCGATATTGTCGATCATGTGCCCCTGCATCCAGACAAAGGCTCGCGCGGGCGCCTGTCCGCCCGGCGCGGTATGTTCATAGGTCCACATCTGGGGAACGACCTGCCCCACGCCGCCGCCCCTGCGCGCGGCGGGCGTGTCCGGGATGGTGACGGTGAGGATCGGCTTCACCTCCGGCGCGAAGTCCAGCTTGTAGAAAGCCTCGTCATAAAGCTGCATCGGCATCCCGGCGATGAGGGGACTGTCCTTGTCCGCCACGGTGTAATCCAGCGTCGCGGTCCAGGTATAATTGACCTCGCCATGCTTCTTGCCCGCGCCCACCAGCGTCGCCATGTCGGCCGGGTCCGGCCCGCACAGCGAGTCGTGCAGCGTCACCAGCCCGCCGCCGCGCTTCACATAGGCCTGGAGATCGGCGCGCTGCTGCGGCGTCATGTAACCGGCATCGCCGCGATAGATCACCATCACATCGGTCCGCGCCAGTTGGGCCGCGCCGGGGAATGAAAAGCCCCCGTCCACCACCGCGCCATGCGCGGTCAGCAGCTTGCTCCATTTGTCGAGCCAGAAGGGATAGTCATGCGCGCCGGGACCGTGGCTTTTGAGGCCGCCCAGCAGGAAGACGCGCAGGCCCGCCGGATTCTGGCCCTGCGGACGGGGCGCGACATAGGTATCGTAACGGGCGTAATCCTTCGCTGTCTGGGCCATTGCGGGCATGGCAGCCACCAGCACCACACCCGCGAGAAAGACTGTCCGGAACGGCATTGCAGAATCCTTCCTGTGCGTCATGACGTGCGGCGGGCCAGCGCGGAATACCGTTCCGGCTCGGTGGACGACATGCGGATATGGGTCATCAGCACCTCGCGCGGATCGGCAGCCGAACGCCCCGTCACCACCTCCAGCAACATGCGATGATGCGACATCCGCCAGCGCCGCGTCTCGAAGGTCACATGCTCCAGCGCCTTGTGCGCGAACAGGGGCACCATCAGCGCGTTCAGCGCCCGTTCCAGATAGGGATTGCCCGCCGTCTTCCAGATCAGGCGGTGAAACGCCAGGTCCAGCGCCGCGGCATCCAGCAGGGTGCCGTTCCAGTCCTCCATGTGCGCCACCTGGGCTTCCAGCGCCGCGGCGATCCTGGGCGTCATGCGGGCGCGGGCCAGTGTCATCGCCTCGGCCTCCAGCACGGCACGCAATGCGCCGATCTGCTGCACCTCCTCCGGCCCCAGATCGGTGACGAACATGCCGCGCCGCTCACGGTTCTGCACCAGGCCCTGCTCCTGAAGCTGGGACAAGGCCTCGCGCACCGGGATGCGGCTGATATTCAGTTCGCGGGCGATCTGGCTTTCGTTGAGGCGGTCGCCCGGCCTGTACCGTCCCGCCAGGATGGCGGCGCTGAGGATATCCACCACATGGGCGCGCAGGCTGCGGGACGCAGGCGCAGGAGACACATCCGGGATCGCGGGCAGAATAGCGGGTTCACGCATGGTCGCCTCAGCTCATATCAGGGTAGCGCATAGGCGATGACGGCATCGCCCTGCTTTTCGTGAAGCGCGGAATGCCCGCCCGCCGACAGTATCACATACTGCCTGCCATTGGCGTCGAGGCGGAAGGTCATCGGCACGGAATGGCCCGCCGCCGGCAGGCTGACACGCCACAATTCGCGGCCGGTCTCGGTGCTGAAGGCGCGAAAATAGCGGTCGGTGGTGGCGGCGATGAAAGTCAGGCCCGAAGCGGTGGTGATCGCGCCGCCCTGGTTGGGAACGCCAAGGTTGAACCAGAAGGGCCAGGGCGCCTGGTCGCGCGTGGTGCCCAGCGGCACCTCCCACAGTTTTTTGCCGGTGGTCATGTCAATGCCCGCCAGCTTGCCCCAGGGCGGCGCGTTACAGGGCGCGCCGAACATGGACATGATGTCGTCATAGACCTGGCGGTAGGGCGTGCCGATCAGCGGTGAATAGCCGCCGCCACCCGCATGCGGCGCCAGGTGATGCGCGCCCAGGATATTGTTGGAATTGACCACCAGGATGTTGCGCCCCGGATCATAGGCCAGCCCGCCCCAGTCCATGCCGCCCACACTGAGGGGATAGTCCACCGACGGCTCGGCATAGAAGGGCGTATAGATGCCGTCATTCTTCAGTTTGCGGAAACGGCGCTGGCAATCCCATTTGTCGATCAGCGCGAAACCATACATGTCGTCTTCGGTCAACTTGCGGATGGTGACCTGGTGATCTGGCAGGGTCGGCATGAGTTGGGTGGGCGACAGGCCTTTCTGCAAGCCGCCGGTGGAGACTTTCCATTCCCGCACCGGGAATATCGGCTGGCCGGTCTCGCGGTTCAGCACGAAAATCCAGCCCATCTTGGTCGCCTGGGCAACGGCGGGCGTGACCCTTCCATCCGCCGCACGATAGTCAAACAGCAGCGGCTGCGCGGGCGTGTCATAGTCCCAGATGTTCTTGCGGACGAACTGAGTGCGCCAGACCAGCTTGCCGGTATCCACGTTCAGCGCCAGCAGCGCGCTGCCGTAATGGTCCCAGTCACCCTTGCCCAGCACGGAGTCGAGCTGCGGCGTGCCGGTGGGCAGGAAGATCAGGCGGCGCGACAGGTCCACCGACATGGGCGCCCAGACATTGGCTGTGCTGCGCGGATAGTGTTCGCCCGGCCCCGGCGGGGTGGTGACGGTGGGATCGTCCATCACGCTGGGCGGCGCGGCGGTGAAAGCCCAGACCAGCGCGCCGGTCCGGGCATCCAGCGCCCGCACCACGCCGCCCGGCATGTCCACATCATGGAAGTCGATGATCTTGGAGCCGGTAATCACCATGTCGCCCACGATGGTGGGCGCGCTGGAGACGCCATACTGGCCCCGCGCCTTTACCCGGCCCAGCCCTTCCTGCAAATCCACCCGGCCATCCCGGCCGAAGCCCGGACAGGGCTTGCCGGTGGCGGCGTCCAGCGACCACAGCACCCCGTCTATGGTGCCGGCAAAGATGCGGCGGCGGCACACCGCATCGGCATCGGCCGTGGAGTCGGTCCAGTGGGAAACGCCACGGCAGGTGATGATGGTGGAACCTGTGGTGTCCGGCCGGGCGTCGAACCGCCATTTCTCGCGGCCGGTGGCGGGATCAAGCGCGATGATGCGGTTGCGCGGCGAGCAGAGATACAGCGTGCCATTGGCCAGGATCGGCGTGGCCTCGAACGCCATGTTCCGGCTTTCACCCGGTGCGGGCAGGTCGCCGGTATGATAGGTCCAGGCAACTTTCAGGTCCTTGACGTTGGCGGGCGTGATCTGGGTGTTGGCGCTGTAGCGCACACCCTTTTCGTTCTGGCCCCAGGCCGGCCAGCCATCCACCGCACCGCCCTTGGTGTCATAGGCCTTTTGATCGCAGCCATGCAGGAACAGGACGGCGGCCAGCGCCGCCGCGGCGTGCAGGCCGCGATTTCCCGTTTTCCGCATCCTGACTTGTTTTCTCCGCCTGCCGGGTGAAGCCCGCTCTATTTTGTTGCGTCCATACTGGCTAGGCTGCGCCGCACCGTCCAGACCCATACGCAAAACAAAAAAGAGGATCGGGCACATGAAGCTGTTTCCCAACCGCCTTTCGCGCCGCAGCATGATGCAGGGTATCGGACTGGCCAGCGGCGCGGGCCTGTTGCCCGCCGCCGCGCAGACCAAGACCAGGCCGAGAGCGCTGGCGCTGATCGGCGACCGCTATCACAATCCCGACTATATCCGCGTCAGCCTCGACCGCGTTTTCGGCGATGTCGGTGTGCCGATCGATTACACCATCGAGTATCGCGCCTTGTCGGCGGCGATGCTGAAACCCTACCAGCTTCTCCTGATCCTGCGCGACGGCATGGTGTGGCCCACCGGCTATCTGGGGCCGGACGCCTACAACTACGAATCCAACCTGGAGAATGAGGAGGATTTCCCCAAGCCCAGGCCCGAAAGCTGGATCACGCCGGAACAGGGCGCGGCGATCCGCGATTTCGTCAGCAACGGCGGCGGCTTCTATGCCCTGCACAATGCCAGCCATATCTCGCTGTCATCCAGGGACTATCGCGCGGTGATGGGCGGCGCCTATGTCGGCCATCCGCCGCTGCGCCCCTTCCAGGTGCGCGCCACCGCCAACCCGCACCCCATCACGGCGGGCCTCAAGCCCTTCATCGTTAATGACGAGCAGCATTATGTGGACCATGACGGAGACCCGCGCCATGTGATCCTGGAATCCGAGAATCTGGACGGGCTGACCTATCTCAAGCTGGGCACCCGTTCGCCCGCGGGCTGGGCCCATGACTTCGGCAAGGGCCGGGTGGTGTTCACCGCCGTGGGCCATACCAACCATGCCCTGTGGAACCCGCAGCATGTCGAGCTGCAAAAACGGGCGGTGCGCTGGCTGCTGCGGCAAATCTGATACCGATCCGGCACGGGCCTGGCCTGGGCCTGGCCTTAGCTTGGCCTGGGCCGTTGACCCCAATGCCCGTGACCGCTAACAGCGGCGGGTAGCGTTCACCGCCGGGGTATCATGTCGTTTCGTGGGATTTTGCTGGCAGGTTGCGTTTTCGTGGCCGGAACAACCCCTTCCCTGGCGGCGGACCGCAAGGCCGATCCGCGCCTGGACGCGCTGGAACGCCAGCTTCGGGATGTGCAGAAGGAACTGGCGGGCATCAGGGCGCGGCAGGACGACCGCGCCCTGCTGGAAGCCGCGCGCCGCGACAGCGCGGCCCGCGCCGACGCCATCGAAAAGCGCCTGGCCGCCCAGCCCCGCACCAGCGTCAACAATGGCCGCTTCACCATCACCTCGGCCGACGGCGATTACAGCCTGTCGCTGCGCGCGCTGGTACAATTCGACATGGGTTATTTCATGGAAGGCCGCAATCCGCCGGGCGTGGACCTGAACAGCGGCACCAATTTCCGCCGCGCCCAGGTCGGCTTCACCGGCAATCTCGGCCGTGACTGGTCCTACAACCTGGCGCTCAATTTCGGCGGTTCGGGCGTGGAGCGCAGCGGCTATCTGCACCGCGCCTATATCCAGTATGACGGGCTGGCGCCCTTTGCCATCCGCCTGGGCGCGACGGCGCCCTTCGCGGGGCTGGACGACGCCACCAGCGCCAGCGAGATCCAGTTCCTGGAACGCTCCACCGCCGCCAGCGTGGCGCGCGGCATCGCCGCCTCGCCCGGGCGCAGCGCGCTCAACCTGTTCGTGGCGGAAAAGACCTATTTCCTCTCTGCCGCCATCAGCGGCATGAAGACCACCGAGACCGCCAGTTTCGACGAGCAGCTGGCCTTTGTCGGGCGCGGCGCCTGGCTGGCGCTGGACCGCGACAGCACCAAATGGCTGCTGGACGCCAACCTCACCCATGTCTTCCAGTTGGCCGACGCCGCCGCCGGACCCAACCCGCCCAACAGCTTCCGCCTCAGCAGCCCGCCGGAACTGGTGGTGGACGGCAGCCGCATCATCGATACCGGCGCGATCGACGCGCGCAGCGTGACGGAATTCGGTTTCGAGACCGCCCTGCAACTGGACCGCTTCTACAGCCAGGGCGGCTGGTTCCGTTACGACATCGCCCGCCGCACCGCCCTGCCCAGCCCGCATTTCAGCGGCTGGTACGCCCAGGCATCCTGGTCGCTGACCGGCGAGCCGCGCCGTTACGACAGCGGCACCGCCAGCTTCCGCGGCCCCAAGCCCGACCAGCCGCTGGGCAAGGGTTTCGGCGCCTGGGAAATCAAGGCGCGCTACAGCAACACGGACCTGGATTACATGCCGCTGGCCGCCACCGGCGCGGTGACCGGCGGTGTGCAGAATACCTGGACGCTGGGGCTGAACTGGTATCCCAACGAGACCATCCGCTTCATGCTGGAATACGACAATATCCAGGTGAACCACATCAACGCGCCCGGCACCGACATCTCGGCAAGCGCCATTGGCCTTCGCAGCCAGCTCGCGCTCTAGGCCTTTGCCGGGCTGTGCGGGTGGCGGCGGATGCCCTTGAGCATCAGCCGCACCGCCTCGTAATGGATGGCGGCGACCACCTTCACGGTCATCAGCGGATAGGCCAGCAGCATCGCCAGTAGGGCGCGATCGGTCAGCGCCCGGCGGGCTCCCGCGAAAGACGCGGTCAGCACCGGCTCGCCCCCCTCGTCCTCGTGGATCGTGACGGCCACATCGGACTGCGGCGGGCGGATGCGGAAATGATACCGGCAGTCCCGCGACAGGAAGGGCGAGACATAGAAATCCTTGGCGCAGCCGTGCCGAACCAGCTTTTCATCGTCGCCCACGGGCAGCACATAGGCATGGCGCTCATCATAAGTGTTGTGGACCTCGTAGACGATGGCCTGCAGCCCGCCCGCAAGATCATGACAGAACCAGACGCTGAGCGGGTTGAAGACATAACCCAGTATGCGCGGATAGCAGAGGACGCGGCGGGGGCCATTGGCAGCACAGCCGGCGCGCGCCAGCACGTCATCCAGCCATTCACCCAGCGGCCGCCCGTCGCCGTGGTCGCGGTCATGGAAACTGAACAGGCCCGCGCGGTTCCACCCGAACAGGCGCAGGCGGCGATCCAGCGCCGGCAGCTCGTCCAGGTCCAGCAGCATGGCGAATACGCGATACTTGAAGCGGTGATGCCGGGGCCGCAGCCGCCGATGCATCACCCAGCCGGTATACAGCGCCGACAGCATCATTTTTGCAGCGCAAGGGTAGCGGCGGCGCTGGCGCTGGCCGTGGCGGCGGTAATGAAGCTGCCCCAGGCCATGTCAATCAGCGAAATCCTGAGCGACCAGACCTTGAGCGTGGCGAGGTTGGTGAGGTCATAGGTGGCATAAGCAAAGAAGCCGAACATGGCGCCGCGCACCAGTGCCGTGCGCCAATCGCCCGTTTCCAGCGCGGGCATCACGGCAAAAGCCAGCACGCCGACGATATAGATAAGGTAGAAGGAGATCGCGGCGGGCCAGTTGACATCCTGCGCCATCACCTCGCCCAGGGCGCGGTGATACAGCGGCCCCGAGGTCTGGCTGAGCCAGGCGAAATCCAGCACGCCCATCACGACAGCGGCGACCGCATAGGCGATGATGATGTCCCGCATGGCGTCCTCCTGCGACCTTTAACATACTCCAAGAATACGCTCCGGCCCGGTTTTTGGATCATTTTTGCCTGATCCGGCTGCCCAAAATCGCCGTATCAGTGCCAAACAGGACGGGTTCATGGCCAAGATAGCGATAATCGGAACGGGGATATCGGGACTGGGGGCGGCGCGGCTGCTGAACCCGGACCACGAGATCACGGTGTATGAAAGCGCCCCCCGGATCGGCGGCCACAGCCGCACCGTGATGGTTGATTATGACGGCCAGACCATGCCTGTGGATACCGGCTTCATCGTCTTCAACCGGCCCAACTATCCGAACCTGACCGGTCTGTTCGCCCATCTGGGCGTGCCCACCCACAAGAGCGACATGACCTTCGCGGCCTCGATCGCCGATGGCTGGCTGGAATGGGGGGCGCAGAACCTGAACACTGTGCTGGGCCAGCGCCGCAACCTGTTGCGGCCGCGCTTTCTGATGCTGGTGCGCGACGTGATGACGTTCAACGCCGGCGCCGAGGCAGCCGTGGCCGGCCACCCGCATTTCACGCTTGACCAGCTTATTACCCATATGGGGCTGGGTGAGTGGTTCCGGCGCTTTTACCTTCTGCCGATGGCGGGCGCGATCTGGAGCTGCCCGCTGAACGAGATGTTGAACTTCCCCGCGCAGACACTGGTGCGCTTTTTCGCCAACCATCACCTGCTGTCAACCAGCGGCCAGCCCCAGTGGCACACGGTGACGGGCGGCTCGCAGGAATATGTCCGCCGGCTGGTCACGCCCTTCGCCCACCGCATCCGCACCGCCTGCGGCGCTGTCGCCGTGACGCGCCAGGGCGGCACCAAGGGCGGTCCACAGGGTGGCAAGGTGCAGGTGCGCGATGCGCGGGGGGAAACCCATGACTATGACGAGGTGGTGCTGGCCTGTCATGGCGACCAGGCGCTGGCGCTGCTGAAGGATGCCGATGAGCGCGAACGGGCTGCCCTGTCGCCCTTCCGCTACCAGAAGAATACCGCCGTGCTGCACCGGGACACGCGCGTGATGCCGCGCCGCCCCCGGGTGTGGGCAAGCTGGGTCTATGTCTCGGACGGCAAGGCCGACCATCCGCGCATCACCGTCAGCTACTGGATGAACCGGCTGCAGGGCCTGGACCCGGCCCGCCCGCTGTTCGTCAGCCTCAATCCGCAGCAGGAGATCGCACCGGAAAAGATCTTCGACAGTCACGAGTTCGACCATCCGGTTTTCGATACCGCAGCCGTTGCCGCCCAACCCCGGGTGCAGGCGATGCAGGGCGCGCGCCAAACCTGGTTCTGCGGCGCGCATCTGCGCTACGGCTTCCACGAAGACGGGCTGTGGAGCGCGGTCATGGTGGCCCGCGGCCTTGGCAGCGCCATTCCGTGGGAAACGCCGGAACAGGCCGCGGCGCGGCCCCAGCCCAGCCACGGCCTGGCGGGCTTCCCTGTGCCCGCGGAGGTCGCGTCCTGACATGACCATGCTGGGCAACAGGGCCACTTGCAACACGGCAAAAGCCGGTATGATGGTCCATGCCTTGCTGCCAGCCCTGTTCAAGCCTGCGCGCCACCCGGCGAAAAGGACCCGCGTGACCCAGCCGGAGGATTTCAATGTCCTGCTCGGTGACGTGGCACGCGCCCAGGACCGGGGTGCCTTCGCGCGGCTGTTTTCGCACTTTGCTCCCCGCATCAAGGCCTATCTGATGCGACTGGGCGCACCCGCGTCCCAGGCCGAGGACCTGGCGCAGGAAGCGCTGCTGACGGTGTGGCGCAAGGCGGTGCTGTTTGACCCGGCCCGTGCTTCGGCCAGCACCTGGATATTCACCATCGCCCGCAACCTGCGGATTGACGCGCTGCGCCGCGAGCGGCGCCCGCTGCTGGATTCCGGCGACCCCTCGCTGGCGCCGCCAGCCGAGCAGGCGGCCGATGACGGGATGGAGATTCAGGAAAGCGAGGCGGCGCTGCGCAACGCCCTCGAAACGCTGTCGCCCGATCATAGGGAGATTGTCCAGCTCTCCTACTTCTCCGACAAGCCGCACAGCCAGATCGCCGCCGAGCTGGGCATTCCGCTGGGCACGGTCAAGTCGCGCCTGCGGCTGGCCATGGCCCGGCTGCGCGCCGTGCTGGGAGACGAGACATGAACGTGACCCATCATCCTGACGATGACCTGCTGCTGGCCTATGCCGCCGGCAACCTCGACATGGCCATGAGCCTCTTGCTGGCGACGCACGTGACATTCTGTGGCCGCTGTCGCGCACGTGCCGCCGCCGCAGAGCAGGTGGGCGGCACCCTGCTGGAAAGGCTGGCGCCTGCCCCGCTGTCGCCGGATGCGCTGGACAGGACGCTGGCGCGGCTGGACCGCCAGGAAGGCCCGACGGCCCCACCCGCCTCCAACGACAACACGCCGCTGCCGCTGCGCGATTTCCTGGGCCGCGACCTGTCGAGCCTGCGCTGGCGCAGGCTGGGGCCAAGGCTGGGCTATGTCACGCTGATGCGGCGGGGACCATTGACCATGCGCCTGCTGCGCGGCGCGCCCGGCACCGACACCGGATCGCACAGCCATCAGGGCATGGAATACACGCTGGTCTTGCGGGGCGGCTATCGCGACGAGACGGGCCAGTACGGGCCCGGCGACTTCCAGACCGCCTCCGGCGACATGAATCACAATCCGGTGGCCAACCTGGACGGCGACTGCATCAACCTGGCGGTCACCACGGCGCCGCTGCACTTTGACGGCGCCCTGCAGAAGCTGGTGGGCCGGCTGTTCGGCTTCTAGATGCGGTCGAGCCGGGTGGTGGAGTCGCCGAAGGCTTCGGCCTTCACGCCGTAGCGGTCCATCAGCGAGAGATAGAGGTTGCACATCTTGCGCTTGTCCTCGCTCTCGCTGAGGTAATTGAGCGACCGCCCGGTTTCCAGCGTGCCGCCCAGCCCGCCCGCCAGCACCAGCGGCAGGCGCGAATTGTCGTGCTTGCGGCCGATCCACATGTTGGACAGGAACATCAGGCAGCTATTGTCCAGCACGGTGCCGTCGCCTTCCTTCATGCTGTCCAGCCTGGACGCCAGATAGGCGTACTGCTCGACATGGAAGCGGGTGATGCGCTCATAGCCTTCCGACGTGTTGTCGTGGCTGGCGCTGTGATGGCCGTCCTTCACGTCCAGGAAGGGATAATACATGGCCGACAGGTCGCGGCTGATGATCAGCGAGGCGACGCGGGTCTTGTTGGTCTGGAAGGCGATGGCGATGATGTCACACATCATCTTCGCATGTTCGCGCAGGTCTTCGGGCAGGCCGTTGGACGGACGATCCATCGTCATCAGCGAGGCGTTCTTCAGCGAGGCCGTCTCGGCGGCGGCGGACTGGCCCTTGCGCATCACTTCCATGCGGCGCTCGATCTCGCGCACGCTGGTCATGAATTCATCCAGCTTGCCGCGGTCGGTGGCGCTGATCTTGCGCGACAGGTCCTTGGCGCGGTCGTTGACCCGGTCCAGCACGCTGAGATTCATCAGGCTGCCGCGATTGTCGAACAGGCTGTCCCAGGCCTGGGCGGGATAGACTTCCACCGGCACGGGCGAATCCGGCGTCTGCCAGGAAAGATGCGAGGAATAGGCCAGGCTGAAATTGGTCTCGTGATAGCCGGTCATGGGCTGTTCGCAGGCCAGCACGATGCTGGACTGGGGCGTGTCCTGCCCGACATGGTTGGCGATCATCTGGTCCAGGCTGATGCCGGAATGGATCAGCGCGCCCTTGGCGATGGGCACGCCCGACAGCAGGCTGCCGGTCTGGGCCGGATGGATGCCCTGGTTCATCAGAGCCTTCACCTGCAGGCCGTCGATCACGTTGATCTTGGACTTGAGCTTTTCCAGCGGGCTGAGCGACTTGGAAAGCTTCATGGCCGCGCCATTGCCCTCGGCGCTCCAGTGATCCTCATGCACGCCGCAGCCCAGGAAGACCACGCCGAACCGCTTGGGGAAATCCGAGGGCTTGGGCGTGTCAGCCAGGGCGCTGACCGACTCCATCCAGGGCAGCGCCATGGCGCAACCGGCGCCGCGCAGCACGGCGCGGCGGGAAAAGGCGCGGGAGCGGAACGGGTTGTGGGTCATGTCATTTCCCCCTGTTCAAGGCCGTCTTGGCCAGTCTGGAGCCGGCCGGAGACGCATCGGCCTTCTGTATATCAGATTTTTCCGGCAGCCGCCGGTTCTGGAACTGCGGGCTGAGGATGATGGTCTCCACCAGCGCGCTGAAACGGTAGCCGTTCGCCGCCAGGTTGGCCTTCATCGTGTCCACCAGCCCCTCGTCCGACATCTGCGGCGAGCGGTTCAGGGCATAGGCCAACAGCTTGCGGCACAGATTTTCGATGAAGCGGTCCTGGCGATGCTCGCGGATGAAGGTCTGCAGGCCGGGCACGCCGCTGGCGGCGACGCCGCCGGGGAAGGTGGCCGAAACATCCACCGGGCGGCCCGCCAGGTCCTTGGCGCGCGCATCGCCCACCGGGCCATAGCCCTCGAACACCAGCCCGAAGGAGTCGAACCGCTGGTGGCAGGAGGCGCAGAAGGGCACCGCGCGGTGACGGGCCAGCATCTCGCGGATCGGCAGGTCGGACTTGGATTCGTCGCTGGGCAGTTCGGGCACCACCGGCGGCGGCGGCGGCACGCGGATGCCGAGAACCTTCTGCACGACCCAGTTGCCGCGCTTGACCGGGCTGGTCCGCAGGCCCGGCGAGTTCTGGGTCATGAACACCGCCATCGGCAGGATGCCGCCGCGGCCATACTTGTCCGCATTGTCCACCCGCACCCAGTTGCTGCTGTCGCCCGCCACGTCCGGCATGCCGTAATGCCTGGCCAGCGGCGGATTGACGAAGGTGTAGTTGCCATAGAGCAGGTCCAGCACCGAGCCGTCGCGGGCCACGATGTCCTGCATGTAGCGCACCGGCTCCTGGAACATGGCCTCGCGCAGGTCGTCGGTGAAGGTGGGGAAGCGCTGGCGGTCCACCGAATTGTTGGTCTCGAACTGGCGGAAGACCAGCCAGTTGCCGGTGAACTCGGTGGATAGGCCCCGCGCCTTGGGGTCCTTCAGCATGCGGCGGGCCTGCTCCAGCAGCACGGCGGGCTTTTTCAGGTCGCCGGACACGCCATGGCGCATCAGCGCATCGTCGGGCATCGAACCCCAGAGGAAATAGCTGAGTCGGTTGGCCAGGCTGGTGCCGGACAGCGGCTCGGTGGCGAACGGCTTGGCCGTGGTCTTTGTGGCCACCTTGATCGCCTCCTGCTTCGGCGCGGCGGCAGTGCGCGACAGGTCGAAGCGATAGAGGAAGTCGGGCGACATCAGCACGGCCACGACCGAGTCATGAATGGCCGCCTCATGCGACAGCTTCCGCCCGCGCAATGTCTTGTAATAGGCGAGCAGGTCGTTGCGCTCCGCCTGGGTGATGGGGCGGCGCCAGGCCCGTTCGGCCAGCCGGGTCAGCGCGGCCAGGTGTTTGGGCTCCGCCGCCTTGCGCTGGGCCTCGACATGGCGCAGCAGACCGTCCACCCACTGGAAGTGATAGCGGATGGCGTCCTGGGCGCTCTTGTCGTTCTTCGGATTCGCCATGGCCTTGGCCAGATACTTGTCGCGCATCTGGTTGATGACCACCGTTTCGGTGATCTCATGCCCGACCGGGCGGGGCGAGCCTTCCTCGGCGCCCTTGCCATCCACCGCGCCACTGTTGTTGAAGTACCACTGGGTCCAGGTGCGTTCGGTGTGGTTCGCGACATAGTCGAAATCGTCCCACAGCCGGTTGAGCTGCTGCTGGCCCGGCTTGTCCAGGATCAGTTCCATCAGCGCGGTGTCGTCGCGGTAATAGCCGCCGGTATTGTGATATCCGGCGCTGAGCAGGCGGCCCTTGTCCTCGGAATCATCCGGCCAGTAGCGGCCGCGCTCGCTGACATAGAAGACGTCGGGAAAGACCGAGGCGAAGCGCTGGAACGCCGCCTGATACTGGTCCTTCTGGCCTGCGGGCACCACCAGGTCGGCATTGGCGGCGCGTGCCGTCGCCAGCAGCAGGCGATAGCGCGGCGTCGCATCGGCATGCAGGCCCGGATATTTGGGGATCAGCGGCAGCACCACCGGGCCGTCGGCGTCGGTGCGCAGCGCCGCCGGATCGCTGTTGCGATGGTTGGCGGCATAGGTCTTCAGGCGCCAGTTGTGCAGCGGCTGCGACTGGCCGGGCAGGCCTTCGACCTTGGGCGCGTCAAACTGCATGGCGGTATGGGTGCGGATGCGGATCACGAAATCGCGCATCGCCACGCTCTTGGCCTGGACGGCGGCGCGGGCATTCTTCGCCGACGGAGCAGGCAAGGCGTTGAACATCGCCTGCAATTTGGCCACCGGCCCCAGCACGGCCTGCTTTTCGTTCAGGATGCCCCAGACCATCGGCAGGTATTTGGGGCTGAGCTTCATGTCGGCGGCGATGGAGGCCAGGGTGGCGTTCGGCGCACCCAGCGCGGCGCGGTGGCGATAGCGCCAGGACGCCTCGAAATAGCGGGCGTAATCGGTGGGCTGGGCCTTGTAGAAATTGATGATGCGCTGGATGGAATAGCGGTCGCGGTCGCTTTCCACCTGCACCAGATGCGAGGCGAAATTGATCCCGTCCGGGGTCAGCACCATATGGTCCGCGATCTGGCGCGCGCCCTGAAGATACTTGGACAGCAGCGCCGGCGACATGGTGAGGGATTCGCCGGAATTGTCGAAGCCCGCGGTATTGGCCGGGTCCACGGGGAACTGGCGGGCGACCCGCATGTCCTGCCCGGTCAGGTCGCGGATGGTGTTGTCATATTCGGCATTGCTGAGACGGCGGGCCAGCACGATGCCGGGATCGCCCGCCAGCCGCTTGATCTCGGCGGCGCGCATCGTCTCGACAAAATCGATGATCTTCTGCGCATGGTCGGCGGGCGGCGCGGGCATCGGCTTGGGCGGCATTTCCTTGGCCGTCAGGCGCTCGGACAGCAGCAGCCAGCGTGGGAAGTCGGCCTTCACCTGGTCCAGCGTGGTGTAGGACTTCAGGTCGAGCTGCGCGGTGGGCGAAGCCCCGCCATGACAGCTCACGCAATACTTGCCGATGAAGGGCTTGACCGTTTCCTGGAACTGCCTGTCGAGCGAGGCTGTCTCCGCCGCCCAGACCGGAGTCGCAAGGCAGGCAAGCAGGGCGGCGGCGGCGCGGATTTTCATGGCCAACTCTTTGCTGTGATCGTGTCCGCGCCCGGCGCGGAGATTCCCCCGAAACCGGTTCTGATGCCGGAATGCGCAAATAACCAGACTTCCGGTGTGTGTAAAAGCCTGTATCGCCTCGGAAATCCGCATCTTTTGGGAACTCGTTTCGCACACGCAGCATAGTGCGGGGAATTGGGTGGCAAACCGCCCTGTGTGCGATTTGCACCTGCGAAGGAGCACCCCGAAAAGCAGAAAGGCCCCGCGCCTGCGCGCGGGGCCTTTCCCATTCGGTCCGAAACCGGACGGCCTAGTCGCCGGTGGCTTCGAAGTTGTGCAGAATCGGCGGACGCGGATTGAACGGAATACGCGTCGACCAGGGCGCGGCCGGATCGTTGCCCGCACGGTGCCAGCGGCCCTGGGCGGCGGTCATGATGTCGCCCGGCTCGGTGGTGAAGTAGGGCAGGCCTTCGATCTTGATGCCGATCTTGCCTTCCATGATGAACCAGAACTCGGTCCAGCCGACATGGAAGTGGCCCTTCTGGGTGTCGGGCGGAACAGTGGCCTGCGCCTTGCCGCGCAGGATGTTGGACGTGAAGTGGTCGTCCCACACGAACTTGCCGCCATAGGCCTTATCCGTGCCATTGAACTCCTTCATATAGTCCACATAGATCGGGTTGGACTCCTTGTCCTTGCCGATGCCGGGGGTCTGGGTGACCTTCACATAGGTCATGCCCTTGACCGGATCCGGGGTCTCGGCCACCGGATAGATCGGCTCCGAGCCGTTCTGGCGCACTTCAAAGCGCAGCGCCGGAACATCGCCGACATTTTCCAGGGTATAGGCATTGCGGAAGGGCACGTTCACCATGAAGCCCTTGGTGGCCACGAACGGCTCCTTGCCTTCGATGGACACCTTGATCGAGCCTTCCCAGACGATGAACACGATGCGGTCATCGGGCCACAGCATGGTCTTGGTCTTCTTGCCCGCGCCCAGCGAGATATAGTCCGCGACCTGGTCCTTGTTGCGGATGATGGGCTGCACCCAGTCGGTCTGGCCCTTGTGCGCGGCCTTGATCTCCGACAGCTTCCAGTGCGGCTTGTTGGGCGCCACATAGGGGGTCAGCGTGGTCGGCTTGGGCGCCCAATAGGTGCCCGGCATGCGATTGGACTGGACCGGATTCTCCTCCTTGCCCAGGAACTGGGCCGAAGCCGCCATCGGCGTCAGCAGCGCCGCGGCAGCCGCGGCAATGTAAAACTTGGACTTCATATAATTCTCCCTGTTCTCCGTGGCGGCCTCAGGCGGTCGGTCCGGGTGCGGTGTTGTATCATGGCAACCCGGACAGGCAAGGATGCGTCAGACCCGCGCACTGTGCAGGCGCAAGAGGAATGACGCAGCCGCGAACAAACTCTGCAACAGATCGGCGACAGCCTGGGAAACATCGCCCTAGGCCGGCAAGGCGTAGAAGGCGCACTCCGCGAAAAAGAATTCGGACATATAGGGTTTGCCGTAGTCGTAATGCCGGATGGTCTTCTCCACCGCATCGTGGCCCTGGCCCGCCAGCGCCAGCAGCACCGCCCCCGCCAGCGGATTGCGCATATAGAGGCGCTCATAGGTCTTGCGGGTTCCCATTTTCACCGGATCGCCCATCTCCGACAGCTTTTCCGCCTCGGCCTGGGTCTTCTGGGGAAACCAGGCCACCGAATAAACCGCCCGCCAGTCGGCATTGCCGAACAGTTTGGTGTCGTTGTTGTCGAAAGACTGGCCTGCGCCGATCACCGCCAGCGCCCCGGCCGCGTTCGCCGCCAGGCCCGCGCGATAGCGCGCCGCGAGAGCGGCATCCGTCTCCAGCCGGGCAAGCTCCGCCAGCGACCATTGGCAGCCGACATAAATCCAGAGCTGGGTGGTATCTATGTCCTTGATGGCGGGACGGTCCTGCGGATAGCCCTGCGCGCAGAGTTCGATCCGCGTCATCGCGCTGTGCGGCGGCTTTTCGGTCAGCGCCGCATGATAGCGATGCAGCCAGGCATCATCGCCGGTGACCAGGTGCATGGTCCGCAGCAGGTGCAGATAGCGCACCGCGTCGCGGAACAGGTGGCCCTTGAAGCCGCCGCGAAACTGGCCCTTGAAGGCGCCCGCACAGGGCGGCCGCCAGTCATAACCATCCAGCGCGGTGCCCACTTCCGTCACCTTGGCCACGATCCGTCGGCGTTCGGCCTCGTCCGGTATCCCGCTGCGCAGATAGGCGGACAGGCCCAGGAACCAGGGATGGGTCTGGTCGTCGGAGGTGAGCGGATAATGGCAGCGGCCATCGGTGCCCATGCCGCGCGCGATGAACCCCGGCACATCGGAAACCGAAGCGCAGGCAATCAGTCCCTGCGCCAGGCGGCGGGCCTTCTGCCGGTCGGCCTCAAGTCCGCTGCGGCGGGCGCGTTCGCAGATGGCGGGCAGATACAGGCCGGTGAACATCGGCCCGTTCTCGATGGGGCTCCACCAGCCGATGGCGTTGGGACGGCCCAGCGCGCAATCCTCGGGCGTGGGCAGTTCGCCGACATAGTCCAGCATGACGCCATGCCCGTCCACGCGCTCGCGCCACAGGCGGGCATGCGCCTGCTCGACCGCCGCCGCCATGCTGGGCGCGGGCGCGGCCCATGCCCTTCCGGACATGGGAAGCGATGCCGTGGCGAGAAGGAATGTCCTGCGATCCTGCGGCATGCGCGAGCCCCTTTTGTTTTACCCCGACTGTTATCCGGGCGTGGCACAGGAGCAAGATGGCCGGACGGCAGGCGGAAGATTGGAGCGGGTGAAGGGAATCGAACCCTCGTATGCAGCTTGGGAAGCTTGGTGTGCCAACGGACAATCAAGGGGTTAGCTGCAAAACCCATTCAGATCGAAACCAAGCCAGCCAACACATTCAACAGTAGACGCAAAACTTTTAGAGCGTCCTCAATGTCGAAGTCATAGGGATTTTTAGTCAAGCAGCACCCTGGTGCCGCCATATATCTCCACCCCATGGCGCTACCCTTATACCCTCGCCATGCAAGTACAGCTTGGGGCTGCATATCTCCCGTGGTATAATTGTCTATCAATCGAACGCCATTGGCGCCCTGGAACCACTCCAATTCCACCACCACCAGTTATGCCATCTAGGCGTACGCGTCTCGGCACCGAGTACGCGAAGCTTTTCACAAGCACCGGCAAACACTTTATCGCGGTTACCATCCAGCCAAACTATGGCTACCAAGATGGCGCTCAAGGCAGTGCGAAGCTCAAACTTGTAACAAGAAGCCTGTTCTATCTTGGCGACTGCTTCTACACAGGCTGTCCACGCCCCGAATGGCTGCCCCAGCACCGCCGCTTCCAGGGATTTGGTGTCATTGAGAAGCGGCGCACCAACCCGCACATCCACTTCCTGTTGTCCTGTCAAACACACATGGACTGGAGATGCCGCCTTTTATTCCTGCTAGCAGCGTTCGATAACACTCCCAATGAGCAGGGCAGACAAGAAGATTGGCAATGGCGGATAGATGCCCGTGCGTTCCTTGCTCAGCACCCTTGGTCAGATAATGGCCGGTGGAATGCTTCTGAGTCGCTGGTTAGCAGGTTTGCACCGAGCGCCACATGCATGGTCCAACCACTCAGAACATCCGAGGACGCAACTCGCTGGGCTGGGTATATCACCAAAGAATGGAGATATAGCTCCGAGCAACTGGCACAGCGCACATCAATACCCACAAATGACTGGGCATTGGACTGGTGTGAACTGCAAGAGTTCTTTCCAGCACAACTGGCCTCGCATGCCACCCCCATAAAGACTCACATGGATGGCTCACAGGTCTTGGACCTGGACCACCTCGTATGGCGGCGCCCCGGTAAGGGTGTCTTGAGATAGCCTTGGGTTAGCGCCTTCACCCACATCAAGGGTGGGGCAGCACCAGAGCGTTTACGCCTGAGCAAGGTCGCATTCCGCGCCCTTGTTGTTGTCATGCTTGCAACGCATCACATGACAGCAATCACAAAAACACCATGGGGCGGTAAGCGACGCAGGAGCTTACCCCCCAGCGCGAAGCGCAAATCTCACACATGCGACTTCCGGCGGCGAATCTGCTCGTAAAGCTCATCGAGCAACTCTTTCCCCCGCTCGACCCTTACTTCGTCGCTTCCTTGCGCCCGGCATAACGCGGAAATCACCGTCGCGATGCCTGCCGTTTCCGGATGGCCGTATTTCCCATCCTGAATATCTATGTCGTGAATGATTTCCGCGATGATCTTCAGGGCCCCATCCTTGATGCGGGCACGTGTCATCAGCGTTTCAAACGAGCAATTATCGCCTTCATGCGTGAACTCGGCCCCCTGCATGTCATAGCGAAACTCGCCAGCTTGCGGCTGGTAACTTTTGCTCGAAACAAACTTCAGGGAACCCTTGGGGTCAATAAAGCGCTTGATAAGCCAGGCACAGGCGATGCGATCAACGTGGATGTCTTGCCGCGTCACCCATGTTTTTCCGCGCATGGCTGCCAGACCCACATCCTCTGCACCGACCTTCACCACGGAAGCATTGGCGATGCGGCTGTGTTCCAGCGCAGAGAGAAGGGCTTCGGCCTGCCTGCGCCCCGAAGCGCCGAAAAAGTCGATCTTGTTCAGTTCTGCCAGCCGCATGCTCATTCGAGAGAGAGATTGTACCGGATCAGATTTCGGCTTTTTCAGCCTCTGCCATGTCTGCGAAAGCAGTCTTAGTTCATCAGCAATTGCCTGATACTCGGTATCGCGTGCCTCGTTGAACAGCTGGCGAATTCTGTCATCGCGCATTCCGGCAATATGCCGCGCCTCGTACAGAACCCCCTCGCCACCACTATCCTCCACATCTTTAAGGATACTTGTGAACGCCTCTTGTAACGCGGCGTTGTGCGGCAGCAGGTAGACGGCACCCTTCAAATTCACGGCTCCCATGGCTTGCAGCCGCCGCCAGATTTTCACGCGCCGATATGCCGGATGCGCCGGAAGCTGATGCACGAACACCAGCCATTGGGGCTGAGAGGGAGAAGTGGACGCAGACATCATGATACATCCATATCATGGGTTTGACACTGGTGAACAGCAGTATCAAGACTTCGCGCCATCACAGCAAGAGAAGCACGTTGGAAAAGCGCGTCCCGACACCGGAGGTATCCGCAAAGGAAGCCATTCAGACTTGGGCGCGGATCGCCCTGCTGAGCTTCGGTGGCCCCGCAGGACAGATCGCGGTCATGCACCGGCTGCTGGTCGAGGAAAAGCGCTGGATAAGCGAGGCGCGTTTTCTGCACGCCTTGAACTACTGCATGCTGTTGCCCGGCCCCGAAGCGCATCAGCTGGCTGTTTACATCGGATGGCTGATGCACCGCATGCGCGGTGGCATTGTGGCAGGCGTGCTGTTTGTCTTGCCGGGACTGATTGCCCTGGGCGCACTCAGCTGGATTTATGCGGCCTATGGGCAGGTCACGTTCGTCAGCGCCATCTTCTTCGGGATCAAGGCGGTGGTTCTGGCAATCGTACTGGATGCCCTGGTGCGCATAGGGCGCAGAGCCCTGAAAAGCCGCCTGCTTGCGGGCATTGCTGCGACGGCATTCATCGGCATCTTTCTGTTCGCCCTCCCTTTCCCGCTCATCGTCCTGCTGGCCGGTATATTCGGTTATGCGAGCCAGACATGGGCTCCATCCCTGTTCAAACCCGCGGCACACGGCACAGGAAAGACTGGCGGCGGCGAGAGTGCGCTTCTTGATGCGCAGTTTGCCATCAGCATACCGGAACATGTCCGTCCATCGCTGCGGAGGTCCATCCGGATAGCGGCTTTTGGCCTTGCCCTCTGGTTTGCGCCATTGCTGGCCCTAATGCTGGTGGCTGGCCCGTCGAATGTCTTCACGGCCATCGCGGCATTCAACAGCAAGATGGCCGTTGTCACATTCGGAGGGGCCTACGCGGTCCTTTCCTATATGGCGCAACAGGCCGTCGAGCATTTCCACTGGCTGAAACCCGACGAAATGCTGGTGGGTCTGGGCTTTGCGGAAAGTACCCCCGGCCCCCTTATCAGCGTCGTCCAGTTTGTCGGCTTCATGGCCGCCTTCCGCCAGTCCAGCATGCTGGATCCCATGCTGGCCGGGACGCTGGGTGGCCTTTTGGCAATGTGGTGCACCTTCGTGCCGTCTTTTCTCTGGATTTTTCTGGGCGGCCCCTATGTCGAAGCATTGATCGGCAACAAGGCCCTTAATGCCGCATTGTCGGCCATCACAGCCGCCGTGGTAGGGGTCATCCTCAATCTCGCCACATGGCTTGCCCTTCACACGCTCTTTGGCACGGTTATGCATATCGAGCGCTTTGGGCTGGCCTTGAACCTGCCTGTCCTGAGCAGCGTGGACTGGCCTGCTGCCGCGCTCGCCCTTGCCGCAACGATAGCCATTTTCCGCTTCCGGCTTGGCATCATGACCGTGCTGGCTGCGGGCTGCATTGCAGGCCTGCTCATGCACTTTGCCGGACTTCTTTAAACCCAGGAGGAAACCATGCCCCGCATTCACGCCCTGCTCGCCACCGCGATACTGGCAACTGTCGCACCATCCGCCAGCCATGCCGCGACGGACTGGAAGCTTGTCGGTCAGGCGCTCGGAAAGAGCGGCACGGAAATGCCCGGCGGGGTATACCGCATTGGCCTGCCACGCACAGACTTGCATGTGAAACGGGGCAATACAGAGCTGAAGGCAACTTTTGCGCTGGGGTCCTGGGTTGCGTTCCGGGAAATGGGCACGAGCGCCGAGGTGATGGGTGATCTCGTCCTCACCGAAGACGAAATCCAGCCGGTCATGAAATCCCTGCTGGACAGCGGGCTTGAGATCACCGCCCTGCACAATCACCTGTTTCACGCCGTGCCTCCCACTTTTTACATGCATGTGGGCGGCATGGGCGATCCGATCACGCTTGCCAAGGCGATCCGTACCGCGCTGGCGCTCAGCAAAACGCCCATATCCATGGCTGCGTCCACACCACCTCCCGCCATTGACCTGGACACCGCAGCCATTGACGCGGCACTCGGCGCGAAGGGCAATAATGCCGCAGGCGTTTATCAAGTCACGATCCCCCGCGCCGAACCGATCAAATCCATGGGCGCCGCTGTTCCGATTGCCATGGGCGTTGGGCAGGCCATCAATTTTCAGCCCCTCGGCGAGGGAGAGGCGGCAATCACCGGCGACTTCATCCTGATCGCAAAAGAAGTGAACCCGGTCATCCGCGCCCTGCGCAAGAACGGCATAGATGTCACCGCCCTGCACAATCATATGCTGGACGATGAGCCCCGCATGTTCTTCGTGCACTTCTGGGCCCAGGACGAACTGGGCAAGCTGCTCACAGGATTGAAGGCGGCGCTTTCAGAAATCGCGCTGAAAAAGAACTAGGCGATACGGCAGGATTCAGCCATCAGCAGGAGAACCGAATGAAGATTTATGTGTCTGTCCATGCCGCCATCATCTGCCTCATACTGGGCAATACTGGTGCCTTCGCGCAAACCGCAGATGATTTCCCGCCCGGCGCGGCGCATGACCTGGTCTCCAAGACCTGCACGCAATGCCACAATTCCGATCCCATCATCTTTTCCGGCAAAACACGCGAAGGCTGGGCGCAGACCGTCACGGTCATGGTCGGCAACGGTGCCACTGTGGCACCAGCAGATTTCGACAAGGTAGTTGACTATCTGGCGAAAAGCTTTCCGCCCAAATAGCCGGCAGAAAGTGAAACGGGAAAAGCCTTAAATTGGCTGCGCCCAGCCTAACGGTTCCTAATGGGTGCACCTAATATTCCCCGTCGCTGGCGAGTAACGGGAACGGGCAACCTAACGGAACCCATACGTAACCTGTATGGATTTCCGCCCCATGACCGCTATTCGTCATGGTTTCGATGCCGCGCCGCCTGCTCGCTATCTGCTCATTGGCATCAGGACGAATAAATGAGACAGGGTATAAGGCGTCAGTTCTGTAGCTGTAATTGATCTGGCTGGGCATCATGCCCGCACTGATCGTGAAACAAGCTGTATTGCTGCGTGGGGTATAAGCAGCCGAGGTCAAAACCAAGCTTGCCGTCAGTGCTCCGCTTCAAGCGCATCTATCCTCGCGCACGAAGGCTCACCCTTGGGGTCCCGCCGTCAAAAGAATATGAACCTAAAACTCAAGCCGTCGGGGCAGCGATGCGACCACTTCGCGTAGCCCGTCAGCATCTTTGATGCCTGTTGCCCGGAGAATGGCGATCAGTTCAATGACATCCATCCGCCGCTCACGCTGCTCGATCTTTGCGATGAACGAAGGCGTCTTGCCAAGGGCCGTTGCCAGATCGCGCTGGGTCATCCCGGCGGCATTGCGGGCGCGAACAATGACCTCCACGACAGCTTGATAGGCAGGGGAAGTGACCCACTTACCGGGCCCCTTTCCTTTTCCACCACGCTTTGAAGCCACGAAACCCGCCCTTGATCTGGTTCGGGTCCCTTGGTAGCGCTAGGCCTCGACACTCCCATTTAGGGAGCAAGGAGGAGATATGAAGCGCTCGCATTTGGGGATCGGATTGGGCGTCATTGCAGCCTGCATGGGTGGAGCATACCTCTATGCGCCCATTGAACCGGGTATCAGCTATTCTCAAAAGCAGAGGATCGTAACGCTAGTCAGCGAAAAGCTGGACGATCCATATTCGGCGCATATCAGCTTCCGCGGCTGGGCCAAGGAATTTCGAAAGGACGCGCAAGGACTACCCGTCCCACGAGACGGCAAGCCCCTCAAAGGAAGACCGCCTGGAGTTCCTGTCAAAATATATTGGGACCCAATCCCTTGGTACTGCGGCACCGTGAATGCCAAAAACCAGTTTGGTGCATATACCGGAAGTCAGTTCTTCGCTGCGAACCCAACGACCGGAGCAGCTTTCGTTGGCACTGAAGCCATTGAGCGAGCGAGCAAAGCCAAGTTAGTTCCCGCCGAGGCGCTGGGCTGGTGCACAGATCAAGGCAATGAGGGCTACGGTAAGCGCGACATGTTCAAGGGGCAGGACCGATAAGCACTGTGATCATTCGGCCTGAATGACCCGGTAGACGCTGGCGCGACCGATCCCAAGCTCACGCGCAATAGCGCTTGCGCCCTTGCCCTCCAACCGCATTGCAGAGACGCGGGCTGGATCAATGGACTTTGGGCGCCCCTTGTAGATGCCCTTGGCCTTCGCCTTGGCGATCCCGTCCATCTGACGCTCTTTGCGGATTTCGGTTTCGAACTCTGCGAAGCTCGCAAGGATGTTCAGCATGAGCCGCCCCTCGGACTTGGTGGTATCGATGGGCTGCTGGAGAACCCGGAACCCCACCCCCTTTGCATTCAGTTCGTCCACGATCCTCCGGAGATCGATCATGGACCGAGCCAGCCGGTCCAGACGGGTGACACAGAACACGTCCCCTTCCCGGACGTACCGGATGGCCTCGGCCAGCTTGTCTCGCCCCTCGGTGGTCCGGCCCGACTTCTTCTCCTCGTAAACCCTCTCGCACCCGGCCTGCCGAAGCTGTTCGACCTGGACCTCCAAGGACTGCCCCACGCTGCTGACCCGTCCATACCCCACCATTACGCCCATGACCTGTCTCCTATGGTTCTAGAAGTGGTCACGGTACCGCCTCGAAATAGCGGCGTCGGGGCATTTGAGGCGGTTTTCCGGGATTTTTGGACGTCTTGCCGGGGTATACCTGCCGAGGCACCTGCGCCATACCGGCATGACCAATGACACCTTCCTGATGCTCCCAGCCGCATTGCGGCGGACGTAGGCGAGCGCCGCTTTCCACCATCCTCACCTACATGCTCCCAGTATAAAGACTGCCTGTGAACGCGAGGGAACGCGCCATTTGTTCTCTTATTGTTCCTATGCCAGTATTGGCAGTATGAAGACCGCCCGTTGTGAGCGCGGCAATCGGAGCGTCAGAAGCAATGAGGTGGCGGTATGACCGACGAGCAAAAGCAAGCTGCAGATGAAACGAAGATGCATCATGCGATGGATGCATGCATCACCAGCGCACGAAACCTCGTCGAATCCGCTAAAGCCGTCTTGGCTTTGGGAAAGTCCAATATTGCTTATCATTTAGCAACAGCGGCGCTTGAAGAACTCGGCAAGCGCGAGCTGTTCGCCGTGCGAATGGTAGCATCAACAGAGGTTGTCCCTCCGTCTTGGCCTGAAAAGCACGCACAGGATCATGTGCATAAATTGTTTTGGTGCTTCTTCGGGCCATCTTTCTACGAGACGCTCACAAGGAAAGCGCTGGAAGATATGCGCCAACTTGCTCGCACCATCCACGACAAGCGCAAGGGCGGACTGTACGTCGAGAGCGATGAAGATGGTGTCCATGAGCCACATGACGCCATAACGCCGGATGATGCACAGGCATTAGTTTCACTGGCAGAGGCACGCCTCTCTCTTGCAGCAGCGCAGGAAAGAAGAACTCCAACTCAAACTGAGATGGACGATCAAGCTTGGTTTCTGCGAACAGCCAGCGATCCGCGTACCCGAAATATGATTATGTCCGCGGGGGCCATAGAGAAGCTCTCCGAGTTAAAAGACGCGAAGGCTTGGGTAAAATGGCTAAAAGAGCAATTTGAGAAGGCGTCAACAGATGGCCTCGCTGCCATTCAAGTCGAACTGCAACGCAGCAAAAGCCTTCCGGAAAAGCCAGAGAGAGACAAATGGCGTGTCCGCGTCAGGCTGATATCAGACTCTCATTCGGTTCGCCCCGGAACACTGAAAACGTGGAATGACCACAGCCAGTGGATCAAGCTGTTACCCGCGCCCCCCAAGAAGAACCAACTATTTTTGGAACTGACACTCGGCGATAACATCCCCATCGAGGGGGTCTGGTGGTTCGCCTGGGGAGTTGCTCGTCATTTCGTCACAGCTCTGAATATCGGCTCGATGGGCTTCTGGTGGTGGCGCATGCCAGAGCAAGTCAATCGCTTCTACGAGTCCATCGTTGACCTCGACCAACCGCAGATGGAAATAGCGATTGAACGAAATCCAAGTCTCAAAATCGACTGGGGCGAAAATCGTGCATTATCGCAAGATGACCTCGCTCGTACAGCCATGGCGTTTGCTGCATTACCCGGACCAGGCCAACGAGAGAAGCATGCCGCCTTTAACTATTACATCGGCGGGATCACGTTTCTGTCCCTAAATGACGTCCACTGGCAGTGTGAGATACAGGCATTCGGCAACTTCTACCTTTCTCTCAAAGAGATGATGAAGGATGTCGGAGATTGGGATGGGACGAGCCCTTTCGAAACGCCTATGCTCAAGTTCCTGGATGAACTTTTTCCGGGACTGGAGGAGCGAGATAGATTCTCCGAATTATGCCGGGCCTTCGATACCGGAGAACCCCTAAAACCTGGCTTCGTCACCTTGCGGGAGACGAGCTTCATAAAATTGTTCTGCGACGCATACTTCATGCGGCGCATCCAGCCAGCAGAACTGAGGGACTTAGAAGGGCGCTCACGGAACCCATCGGACACCGACAAAGAATGACCCCTCCAATATGAAAAAAAATTTCCCCCATCCTCTTTACAGCCTCAAAGCAAATCCCTAGATCACGCCACGGCGATCAAGCCAGACGAAAGCGGCCCACCAACAGGGTGGATACAGGGGCGAACGCAGCCTCGGATTCCTTACATGGATGCCTTGAAATGCGATGGCGCGACCGCGCCCTCGCCATCTTTTATTGACCTCATCGCAAAGCCCCGCGGACGGAGCCGCCAGACGGCTCTGCAAATGCCGGCTCCACTCCCCCTGTTCGAATGGGCGGACACCACCCCTTCCTTGAACAACATCGAGCCGAGCGAAAACTTGCCGGTCACCGGGGGTAATGAAGATGAAGTCACCCCTTAATCAAAGAATGATCGAGCGTGCGATCCGCGCTGCGCACAAGGCCGGAACCCCGCCCACCAGCGCCGAATGCCACCCCGACGGCAGGATTATTCTGTGCTTTGGTCAGGCCACGGCCAGCCCGGAAGACACGCTGGACCGCGAAATGGATCAGTGGAGGGCGAAGCATGCCGCCGGTTAAGGTCAAAGGAAGCCCCTATCGGGTCACGGCCAAGAAGCGCGTCTACTGGTACGCATGGCGCAATGGGCCTCGCCTTCTCTGCCAGCCGGGTTCGCCTGCGTTCCTGCAAGAACTGGCTGATGCCCTCGCGTCTCGCCATGCTCCGGACAAGTCCCGTATGTCCGGTCTCATCGCCCAGTACCGGGCCAGCCCGGACTTCCTGGACTTGGCCCAATCCACCCGCGATCTTTGGCACCCTCATCTGGACCGGATCAGAGAGCATTTTGGCACTCTCTCCATCCGGCAGTTTGACCGGCCAGCCATCAAGCCGGAGATCAGGCGGTGGCACCATGCGAAGAAGGGCACCCCTCGCGCAGCGGATACCGGTCTCCAAGCCCTCTCACGGGTCCTCAGCTTCGGACGTGCTGAAGGCAAACTGGGCACCAACCAGTGCGAAGGCATGGTCTATCTCCACAAGTCGAACCGTGCAGACCTCATCTGGACCGATGACCAGATCGCGGTGCTCCTGACCCACTCTTCCCCGGAGATGGCCTGGGCGGCCCGCCTAGCGGTTCTCACGGGCCTTCGGCGGGGTGACCTACTGTCACTGGCGTGGTCGCATGTCGAAGCAAATGCCATCGAACTGCGGACCGGGAAAAGCCGGGGCCGCCGGACCGCCACCATCCCCCTGACGGGTGAACTCCGGGCACTTCTCCGGGACATACCTCGAAGGTCTACGGTCATCCTCACCAGTTCGGACAAGAAGCCATGGACTGGGGACGGGTTCGGCTCCTCATGGTGGAAAACCCTGCAAAGGGCCGGATTGTCGGCCAGCGGCCTCCACTTCCACGATTTTCGCGGAACAGCGGCCACCAAGATGTTCCTGGCGGGGCTGACCAACCGGGAGATTGCACAGGTCTTGGGCTGGTCGGAGGACCGGGTGGACCGATTGCTCGACCGGTACGTCAAACGGGACGAGATCATGAAAGGCCTCGTCACCCGTCTGGAAGCAGCCGAGAGGGTCCGGAAGGACTAGCCGAATGAGAACGCCGGAACGGTGGGGAGAACAGAAACTGCAAAACCCGCTGCAAAACCGTTCCGGCGATTCCAGCTAAGTGCTGGAGCGGGTGATGGGAATCGAACCCACGTATGCAGCTTGGGAAGCTGCCGTTCTACCATTGAACTACACCCGCGTCCGGTGGGCTTATAACACAGGCCGTGGCATTGGCCTGTGTCTTCGCCCGGCCCCTCGCTTTGGCTCGGGGCGTTCGTCGCTCTCACAGGTCCACCGGACCTGTTCGTCCGCTACGCGGACCGCTCCGAACCCATTGAACTACACCCGCGTCCGGTGGGCTTATAACACAGGCCGTGGCATTGGCCTGTGTCTTCGCCCGGCCCCTCGCTTTGGCTCGGGGCGTTCGTCGCGCGCGCCTACTGCTGCGGCGCCTGCTGCTGAACCTGGCCAGGCTGCGGCAGCGTGATCTTGTAGCTGGGCATACGCGCATCCAGCGCCGCCACCGCGGCAGCGGTGATGTCCAGGCTGGGGTCCGCCACCATCGGCACGGCCTGGCGGTCCACCACCATATTGGCCTTGTGCTGGGCGGTGAGCTGCTTGATCACCGGCTCAAGCTGCTGGCTGATCGCGGCGCGGGCCTGGTTGAAGGCGGCGCGGATCTGGCCTTCCTTGGCCTGCGCTTCCTGGCGGAAGGCATTCTGCCGAGCTTCGAAAGCCGCCACGCGCTTCTGCCGGTCCTCGGCCGAAAGAGTGGCCAACTGGCGCTGCAACGCCTGGCCGTCATTCTGCAAAGCCTTGCCGCGCGGGTCCAGTTCCGCCCGGATCTGGGCGGCATAGGTGTTCATCTGCTGGCCGATATCCTGGCCCACCTTGGAGCGGGCCATCACCGCGCTCATGTCGATCACCAGCATCCGGGCCTCGGGCACTGGGCCGCCCGGCGTGACCGGCTCGGCGGTTTCCGCGCCGCTATCGGCGGGCTTGGGCTTCTGAAGGAAGAAATAGCCCGCCACCGCCGCGCCGATCAGCACGAGGACGATGCCGGCAATGACCGCTATTCTGGTGCGCGACACGGAAAACCAACCCGGGGGACATGTTTCGTGGCAGCGACTTAGCACGGCCCCGTGGCAGCGCGAAAGGCGCTATTTTCCGGGCCGCCGTCCGGGATGGTTACCCCCGCTGCCCGGCGGGCAGGGCCGCCGCCGCACGGCTGTCCTGCACATCCTCGGCATTGATGTCGTTCCGGTAGGTTTCCGGCCCCCACCACACCGCCACGGCCGTCACCAGGCAAAGCAGGATGATGTAAATGCAGACACCCCAGGTAGCGCCGCCCATCGTCGTCACCAGCAGGGCGGCAATCAGGGGCGCGGGGCCACCGGAGATGACCGAACTGAGTTCGCGGGCGAAGGCAAAGCCGCTATAGCGCACGCGCGGCCCGAACAGCTCGCAGAAATAAGCGGCCTGGGGTCCGAACATGGCGGCGCTGCCGATGCCCATTTCCAGGATGAAGGCCAGCCAGATCAGGGGCGGATCCAGCGTCTGGGCCAGCAGGAAGAAGGGGAAGGCCGCGGCGGCCGAGAACAGCGCGCCGAAGATATAGACCGGGCGGCGGCCGATCCGGTCGGACAGCCAGGCGAAGAACACCAGCCCCAACAGCAGCGAGGCGGTGCCCACCATCACCCCGCCGATCGCGGTCTCGCGCGGCAGGCCCAGATTGTTGATGATGTAGTTCAGGCCGAAAACCGGGAACAGATAGCCCAGCGCATTCTCGGCCATGCGCGCGCCGATCACCGTCAGGAAGTTGCGCGGGCTGCGGCGGATCGCTTCCACCGCCGGCATCTTGACCGGCGGATGCTCGGCGCGGGCCTGCTCGAACACCGGCGTCTCGTGCACCTTGGCGCGCACATAGACGCCAAAGGCCAGCAGCACGAAGGACACCAGGAAAGGGATGCGCCAGCCCCAGTCCAGAAGTTCGTCACCCGACCAGACCGTGACCAGATAGAAGACGCCCGCCGCCAGGACATTGCCGCAGGTGGTGCCGATGGGCGCGAAGCTGCCATACAGCGCGCGCTTGCCGGCGGGCGCATATTCTACCGCCATGATCACCGCGCCGCCATATTCGGCGCCCGCGCCGAAGCCCTGCAACAGCCGCAGCAGCAGCAGCAGGACCGGCGCCCAGATTCCGATCTGCTGGTAGGTGGGCAACAGCCCCATCAGGAAGGTGGAGCCGCCCACCAGCAGCAGGGTCGCCACCAGCATGGGCTTGCGGCCCCATTTGTCGCCGAAATGGCCGAAGAACAGGCCGCCAAAGGGCCGCGCCAGGAAGCTGGCGGCGAAGGTGGCGAAGGACAACAGGGTGCCCGCCGTGGCGTCATATTGCGGGAAGAACAGCGGCCCGAACACCAGCGCCGAGGCCGCGCCATAGATGAAGAAGTCATACCATTCCAGCGCCGAGCCGACGGCGGCGGCGGCCATGACATGGCGCAGCTTGGACCGTGCCTGAACCGGAGGCTGAACCTGATCGCTCATCGCGCTTCCATTCCCGCGGCGTGACCGCTGTCGAGTCAGACCCTGGCCGGTTCGCGGCGCGCGAAATAGGTATTGGCGGCGGTGGACTGGTTTTCGTAGATCGAACCCTGGCGCGGCGATGGCGGCAGCGGCATGCGGACCGGCGCGGGCACGATGCGCGGCTGGTTGGTGGGCGTTCCGGCCACCAGCATGCGGTTGTACTGGTCCCAGTCCTTGATCCCCATCAGCGGGAAGGCGTCGCCGGCGGAGAATTCATACAGCAGCAGGCGGCGCGCCCGGTCCGAGACATTCTGCGCCGAGCCATGCACCAGCCGGACATGGTGGAAGCTCATGGAACCGGCCTTGCCGACCAGCGGCACGGCCTTTTCAAAATCCACCTCGTTGCGGGTGGGGTCCATCGCGCCACAGAAATAGCCGCCGGAATGATGGTCGAAGGTCGGCCCCTTGTGCGAGCCGGGCACCACCAGCAGCGGGCCATTCTCCAGAAAGGCGTCGTCCAGCATCACGCCCACCGCCAGCATGTCGTCATTGGTGTGCGGATAGAAAGCCCAGTCCTGGTGCCATTCCACCGGCGAGCCGTAATGGGGTTCCTTCAGGTTGATCTTGGAGCTTTGCAGCCGCGCGCCCGACGGACCCAGCAGCGCCGTCAGGATGCTGACGAGCTTGGGCGTCTTGCACACCTCCCAGAACAGGGGCGTGTGCAGATGCGGCGTCTTGATGCGGCGGACCTTGGGCGCTTGCGGCGTATGGCCCGGCTCCAGGTCATAGATATCGGTATGGGCGGTGACGGCGGCGGACCCGGCCACCAGCGCGTCCAGGCTTTGACGCAGCGCAGCGAGCTGGGCCGCATCCAGCACATCCGGCACCACCAGATAGCCGTCTTCCCGATACTGCTCGACGTCTCTTTGCGAGATCATGCGGCGATCCTCCCCCATGCGGGATGCTAAGGCCGCTCCGTCGCCAAGGTCAATCGCGGGGACGTTGCCCGCACCCTCAATAGCAACTGTCGCCGCTGCCGTTGCAGGCCGCACGGCTCAGGCTGCGCGACTTTTCCGACGCCACCGTGCCCTTGCCGTCCGCGCTCATGTCCAGCCCCTGTTTCTTCAGATTGTCCCACTGGCTTTTGGGCATGCAGACCTTGGGGCCGGGCAGGCGCGATTCCGTCTGGGCCTGGCCGGGGCGGCAGATGACCGGATCCTCCTGCGCGGCCGCGGGCGCGGCCGCCAGCAGAAGCACAAGAGGAACCGCATGTTTCATCCGCGCGCCTTTCCAGCCATCGGAGTCATTTCTTCCCGTAGCGGGTGATGCCGCGCGGCGCGACATTCACCGCGCCATACATGTTGCCGTCGGGCGCCACCACCACGCCCTCGCCCGCCGTGTCGTCGGGCACGAAAGCCTCGGCGCTGCCCTTGGCGATGCTGCCGATCCACACGCCCTTGCGCCAGCCGCCGGGATGGGTCTGCTCGGTGGAGTCCGCGTCGATCGCATAGAGCCGGTCGCCCGCGATGTAGAAGCCGCTGGGACGGCCGAACTGCTTCCATTCCGCCAGCAGCTTGCCGTCCTGGCTGAAGATCAGGGTGCGGGCATTGGCGCGGTCGGCGACGAACAGCCGCCCGCGCGCGTCGAAAGCCAGGCCATGCGGATTGTTGAGGTCTTCCTTGCCGCTGCCCGGCTTGCCCCATTGGGCGATAAACTTGCCGTCGGGCGAGAACTTCATCACCCGCATGTTCAGGCCCGCCGGCACGATATTGGGAATCGGCGCATGGCCGTCGCTGACGAAGATGTCGCCATTGGGCGCGGTCGCCACATCGCTGGGCGACTGGAAATGCGTCTGGTCATCGCCGCGCTGGCCCGCCGTGCCCAGCCGCAGCAGCACCTTGCCGTCCGGCGACAGCTTGATCACCTGAAGGCCCTTGGTCCCGTCCTTGGACACCGCCCCGTCCGTCACCCAGATATTGCCGGCGCGGTCCACATGCAGGCCGTGCGGAAAGACGAACAGCCCGGCGCCTATGGCCTTCTTCGCCGCGCCGGTCTTCATGTCCAGCAGCACAATGGGGTTCTTGTCCGATCCGTCGCAGCTGTTGGCGCCGCAACGGTCGATCGCCCAGATCTCGCCCTTCGGGCCGCGTTCGATGCCCGCGCTGGATCCCCAGGGTTTACCGGCGGGCGGCGTCGCCCACTGGTTTTCCGGCGCGCCGAAGGGGCTGGGAATATCCTGGGCGAAAGCCGGGGAGGAAAAAGCAACAAGCGCGGCCAGGGCCAGGGCGGATTTCACGGGAATGTCCTTTTTGAAAATCAGGGGTTTGAAACTCATGGGCATTGTGCGGGCAGACGCTAATCCCGTGCCACAGCCGGGTCAAAACGCCGTGCGCGCGCCCGCTGCATCGCAGCAACTTGCCGCGCCCCCGCGATGCGCTATGGTCCGCCCGCAACCCGAACCGAAAGCCAGACCGTCATGAAGATTCTCGTCACCGGATCGGGCGGCATGATCGGCAGGAAGCTCGTGGAGCGGCTGGCCGCCGACGGCACGCTGGGCGGCAAGCCCGTCACGGGCCTGACGCTGGTGGATGTGGTGGACAGCCCGATCCCGGCCGGGGCGCCCAAGGCCAGCAAGAGCATCGTGACGGATTTCTCCGAAAAGGGCGTGGCCGAAACGCTGATCGCCGAACGGCCCGATGTGATCTTCCACCTGGCCGCCATCGTATCGGGCGACGCCGAGGCCAATTTCGAAAAGGGCTACCGGATCAACTTCAACGGCACCTGGGCGCTGCTGGAAGCGGTGCGGATCGAAGGCCAGAAGGACGGCCAGCCCGCCTACAAGCCGCGCTTCGTCTTCGCCTCGACCCTGGCGGTGTTCGGCCCGCCCTTCCCCGACAATATCCCCGACGAGTTCGCCCTGACCCCCACCACCAGCTACGGCACCCAGAAGGCGATGACCGAACTGCTGCTGGCCGACTATAGCCGCAAGGGCTATCTGGATGGCGTGGGCGTGCGCCTGCCCACCATCTGCATCCGTCCGGGCAAGCCCAACAAGGCGGCGTCCAGCTTCTTCTCCGGCATCCTGCGCGAACCGCTGGCGGGGCAGGAAGCGGCCCTGCCGGTGGGCGACGAGGTGCGGCACTGGTTCGCCAGCCCCCGCGCCGCCGTGGGTTTCTTCATCAACGCCGCCACGATTGATACCGCGCCGCTGGGGCCGCGCCGCTCCATGACCATGCCCGGCGTTTCCGCCACCGTGGGCGAGCAGATCGCGGCGCTGCGCAAGGCGGCGGGCGACGAGGCGGTGGCGCTGATCAAGCGCACCGAAGACCCCTTCGTGGCGCAGATCGTCAAGGGCTGGGCCGGGCGCTATGATCCCAAGCTGGCCACCAGCATGGGCTTTGCGGCCGAAAAGAACTTCGACGAGATCATCCAGGTTTACAGGGAAGACGAGATGGGCGGCTGACGCCGCGCATCGCAGGGCTGGGGAAACATCATGCGGAAAATTGTTCTGGCCCTGTTGGCCGCAAGCCTGCCCCTGTCGGTGACGGCGGCGCCCGCGGGCAAGCCCGGCGACTGGCCGGAATATGGTTATGACTCCGGCGGCGGACGCTATTCGCCGCTGACCCAGATCACGCCGGACAATGTGAACCGGCTCCAGCCTGCCTGGACCTATCACATGAACCCGGAGCCGCAGAAACCGCTGGCGCGGGTGCCCTTCGCCACCACCACGCCGCTGGTGGTGGATGGCCGGATGTTCTTAGGGACCCCCTATGGCCGCGTGGTGGCGCTGGACGCCACCACCGGCAAGCA
>DASTMN010000016.1:0-4431 GCA_035714165.1 Rhizomicrobium sp. | reverse complement strand
TTCAAAAGTGAGGCGTCGAGCGGCATCCTGCTGCTGGGCGTCACCGCGGCGGCGCTGGGGATCGCCAATTCGCCCTTCGCGCCCGCCTATTTCGAAGCCCTGGCCGCCTATGTGGGTGGCCTCAGCATCCTGCACTGGATCAATGACGGGCTGATGGCCCTGTTCTTCCTGTTGGTGGGGCTTGAGATCAAGCAGGAGCTCAGTGGGGGAGAGCTTTCCACCTGGGACAAGCGCGCCCTGCCGGGGCTGGCGGCGCTGGGCGGCATGGCCGCGCCCGCGCTGGTCTATGTCGCCTTCAACCGCGCCGATCCGGCGGCGCTGCACGGCTGGGCCATTCCCACCGCCACCGACATCGCCTTCTCGCTGGGGGTGCTGGCGATGCTGGGATCGCGCGCGCCTGCCTCGCTCAAGATATTCCTCACCGCGCTGGCGATCATCGACGACCTGCTGGCGGTGCTGATCATCGCGCTGTTCTATGGCTCCGGCCTGTCGCTGCCCTTCCTGGGGCTGGCGGCGCTGGCGGTTGCCGCGCTGCTGGCGTTGAACCGGATGGGCGTGGCGCGGCTGTGGCCCTATCTGCTGCTGGGCCTGCTGCTGTGGGTCTTTGTGCTGAAATCCGGCATTCATGCCACGCTGGCGGGGGTGGTCCTGGCCTTTACCATTCCGCGCGGCACCGGCCGCAGGCTGGAACACGGGCTGGCCAACTGGGTGGCCTATGCGGTCGTGCCCATTTTCGCCTTCGCCAATGCGGGCGTCTCGCTGAAAGGCATGTCGCTGGCCACCTTGACCCAGCCGATCACCCTGGGCGTGGCGGCGGGACTGGTGCTGGGCAAGCAGGTGGGGGTGTTCGGCGCGGCCTGGCTGGGCGTGACGCTGGGGCTGGCCCGCCGCCCGGAGGGCCTGACCTGGCGGGCGCTTTACGGTGTCTCCCTGCTCTGCGGCATCGGCTTCACCATTTCGCTGTTCATCGGGGCGCTGGCCTTCCGCGACGCCGATGCTCAGGCCGCCGCCAAGCTGGGCGTGCTGGCCGGTTCGCTGGTCTCCGGGCTTCTGGGCTGGCTGGTGCTGCGCCGTGCCGGACCCGCTCGGCTATAGTCGCGGCAAAGGGAATCGCGCATGACCGCAGACGACAAGGTGGACGACCGGCTGATCCAGTTCGCGCACCGGCTGGCCGATGCCAGCGGCGCGGTGATCCGGCCATTTTTCCGCCAGCGTATCGAGGTGGCGCACAAGCCCGGCAAATACCTGTTCGATCCCGTCACCGAGGCCGACCAGGGCGCCGAGCGCGCCATCCGCGCCATCATCGAGCGCGACCGGCCGGATGACGCCATCCTGGGCGAGGAATATGGCGAAAAGCCCGGCACGTCCGGCTGGCGCTGGGTGCTCGATCCCGTGGATGGCACCCGCGCCTTCATCACCGGCCGCCATGAATGGGGATCGCTGATCGCGCTGGAACGCGACGGCGTGCCGGTGCTGGGCATTCTGGATCAGCCGGTGCTGGGCGAACGGTTCCTGGGCGTCAACGGCCGCAGCACGCTGCTGGCGGGCGACAGCCGCACGCCCCTGAAGGCGCGTGCCTGCGCCGATCTGGGCGAGGCGGTGCTGTGCGCCACCGACCCGTCATCCTACATGGATGCGGAACAGCAGGTGGCTTTCGCGCGGGTGAGGGCGGCATCGCGCCTGACCCGCTATCACGGCGACTGCTATATCTTCGCCATGCTGGCGATGGGCTTCGTGGACCTGGTGATCGAAGGCCCGCTCAACCGCTGGGACATCGCCGCCGTGATTCCCCTGATCGAAGGGGCGGGCGGCCTCGTCACCGACTGGACCGGCGCGCCCTGGCAGGATGGTGCGAAGGTGCTGGCCTGTGGCGATGCACGGGTTCATGCGCAGGCGGTTGCCCTGCTGAACAAGGCATAATCGCGGCCGGATACCGGCTCTTTGTCCATCGCGCGGCCATCGCGGCATGATGCGGCGGCAATGTCGCCGCATTTCGCCTTTGTTCGGTGATGACGAAACCGTCATGCCGCGCGGCACGTTTCCCTTCCCGAAGCCAAACAGTCCGCTTTCAGGAGGAACCATGTCCCTGCGCGATTTCAATACGCCCGCCGAAAATAGTCCCTATGCCGGCGATCCGCTGATCCATCCGGTGTCGGAGCCGGTTTTCGAGTCTGCGCCGCCAGGTGGACTGGGCGCATTCCACACCATCAACCCGGAAGACCGGGAGCCGAACCACACGCCCAAGATCGTCGGCGCGCTGGCGGTGGCGCTGATGATGGGTGGCGTGGGCGTCTATGCCTATACCGCCACCGGCAAGAACCCGCAGCCGGTCGTGCAGGCGGCCAATACCCAGCCTGCCACGCCTGCGCCCGCCATGGCGCCGCCGCCCATGCAGACCGCGGAAGCAACGCCCGCGGCGCTGGATCCGGTCAGCAACGCGCCCACGGATGCTGCCGCTCCGGCTGGCGCACCTGCTGCCGAGCCGGTGACGGAGGCCGCGCCGCAAAAGTCCGCCCGTAGCACCGCGCCCGCCCGCACGGCTACGGCTGATGTCACCACGCCCGCCCAGCCTGCTGCCACACAGCCCGCTGACAATGGTGCGGCGACCCGTCTGGCTGCGGCTGATGCCCCCGCCGCCGCTGCGCCTGCTGAACAGCAGACTGTGACGCCGCAGTCCGTGACGCCGACGCCCATCGCCCCCAGTGCGTCGCCCAACGATATGGCCAGCATGAACGGCCCGTCGCAGACGGCGATCGCGCCGAACGCGACCTCGGCACAGGACATGCCGACGCCGCAGCAGTCGCCGGACCCCAGCGCCACCACCCCGGCGGCGCCCAGCCAGTCGGGTGAGACCCAGCAGCCCGCTCCGGTCCAGTAAACCGGGGCAAAGGAAAACGCCGCGCCGTGGGTTCAGTCCTGCGGCGCGGCGTCTTTTTGCAGGAAGGCGTCGAAGGCTTCCCAGAAGCGGGCGCGGATGGCGTTGCGCTCCATCAGGATTTCATGCTCGGCCTCGGCGATCTCGACATAGTCGCCGTGCGGCAGGCGCGCCGCGAAGGCTTTGGCCGCCGGAGTCAGGCAGATGCGGTCGTGTCCCGCACCCACCACCAGCAGCGGCGTGGCGATATCCCCGGCACGGCCCTGCAGCATGTCCATGGACCGCAGCGCCGCCGCCAGCCAGCCCCAGGTTGCGCCCGCCAGCCGCAGGTCGGGATTGTTCCGCAGCAGGACCTGGTTGCGCTCGAACCGCTGGGTGTCCGAGGTCACCATCTGCGAGGCGAAGGTCACCCGGTGTGGATCGCGCGCCTCCATCCCCCAGACCCAGCCCTTGGCGTTGCCGCGCCAGGTCTCGAAGCGGGTGATGGCGCGCACCAGGAATTCGCGCTGGCCGCGCAGGGAAATGGCGATCATGGGCGCACACAGGACGCCGCGCCGGATCGCGCCGGGCCGCCGCAGCAGATAGCGCAGCAGATTGTGCCCGCCCATGGAATGGGCCAGCGCCACAGGCTTTTCATGCCCCTTGAGCATGGGGGTGACGATCCAGTCCATCAGCGTGTCCAGGTCTTCGTCATATTCGCGGAAGTCGCCGATGAAGCTCTTGCGGCTGTCATCGGCCAGAAGGCGGCTGCTGCCGCCCTGGCCGCGCCAGTCCATGGTCGCCACCGAAAAGCCGCGCCCCCGCAATTCGTCGATGACCTCGAAATATTTCTCCATGAACTCGGTCTGGCCGTTGAGCAGGATGCAGACCCCGCGATAGGGCGTGGCGGGGTCGGCCTCGAAGCGCGCGGCCCGCAGGCGCACGCCGATTCCCTGCAGGGGCATGGGGTCGAAGATGGATGCGGCGGGGATCATGGGGATTTTCGTGAAATGGGGCTGGTAGGCTTTTAAGCCTGATTTTCAAGGGTGGCCAAGGGGCGTGAAGGGGCTTGAAGCGTCTTTTCCCGCGCCTATCTCCTGCCTGTCCGGCCGCCGTTTCGGGGCCGGTTCCCGCCCCGCGCGGATGGTCCGGCGGAGCGATGCACAACGCTTATTCGGAGGTTGTCCCATGCGTATCGACCATACCCCTTTCTTCCGCTCCACCGTCGGCTTCGACCGGCTGCTGGGCCTTCTGGAATCCGCGTCCGAGCAGGGCTATCCGCCCTATAACATCGAGCGCAGCGACGAGAACAATTACCGGGTCACCATCGCGGTCGCCGGGTTTGCCGAAAAGGACCTGTCGGTGGATGTGAAGGACCGCGTGCTGACGGTCAGCGGCAAGCGCGAGGAGGCCGAAAAGCCCGGCGCCGCCTATCTGCACCAGGGCATCGCCGGGCGCGCCTTCGAGCGCAGCTTCCAGCTTGCCGAGCATGTCGAGGTCAAGGGCGCGCGGCTGGAAAACGGCCTGCTCCATGTCGACCTGGAGCGCATCGTGCCGGAAGAGAAAAAGCCCCGCCG
>DASTMN010000015.1:0-7362 GCA_035714165.1 Rhizomicrobium sp. | reverse complement strand
CAGCGCCATGTCGGCGGCCACATCGCGGGCCAGCCGCCTTGTGGTGGTGTCCAGGTCGCGCTCGAAGAAGACATAGGCGATGATCGCCTGCAGCAGCACGATGGGCGCGATGATGATGATCAGCGAGCGCCCGAACAGGCCACGCGGCAGCAGATGCTTGACGCGGAATCTAGCCACGGTCAGGGACAAGCATGTATCCCACGCCCCGCACTGTCTGCAGATAGAGCGGCAGCTTGGGATCGTCCTCGATCTTGCGGCGCAGGCGCGTCACCTGCACATCGATGGAGCGTTCCAGCGCCACGTTCAGCCGCTTGCACAGGTCGGCGCGGGAAAAGGGCCGTCCCGCATGGGTAGCGAAAAGCTGGAGCAGGGCGCTTTCCGCCCCGGTCAGCTTGACCGGCCGTCCGGCCCGCGTCAGCCGCCCGGTGGCGGGGTCGAATGTCGCCCCGCCCATCTGTACCGGGCCGGGCGGGGGCGTTTCGGGCGCGGCCACCCGGCGCAGCAGCGAGCCGACCCGCAGCAGCAGTTCGCGCGGCTCGAACGGCTTGGGCAGGTAATCGTCAGCGCCCAGTTCCAGGCCCGCGATGCGGTCGCTGGCCTCGCCCCGCGCCGTCAGCATCAGGATCGGTACGCTGGAATCGGTCCGCACGCTTCTGGTCAGGTCCAGGCCGGATTCACCCGGCATCATCACGTCCAGGATCAGCAGGTCGAACGCCATGCTTTTCATCAGGGCGCGGGCCTCGGCCGCGCCGGGCGCGGCGGTCACCCGGTAGCCGTTGGTGGACAAATAGCGCTGCAGCAGGGCGCGCAGGCGCTCGTCATCGTCCACCACCAGCAGGTGGGGCGCGTCGCCGGCCGCCGGGGGCGTATTCGGAGGCAAACTCATGGCAGCCATGCCCCGGCGGCGGGCGAAAAAGCCCCTGCCGCCCTTGCGGATTTCGCGGTGCCCATGCTGCAATACATGCCAGAAAAACTAGGCCCTCCCATGAGGACGGGCAAGCCCGGCAGGGCCTGACACAGGACTAGAGACAATGGCAGACGTGATCCCCTTCGATCAGCGCGACGGCTCGCTTTGGTACGACGGCAAGCTGGTTCCCTGGAAGGACGCCAAGACCCATGTCCTGACCCACGGCCTGCATTACGGCTCCTGCGTGTTCGAGGGCCAGCGCATCTATAACGGCACCATCTACAAGCTGAAGGAGCATACCGACCGGCTGTTCTTCTCGGCCGAGACGCTGGGCATGACAATCCCCTTCAGCCGCGAGGAGATCAACCAGGCCTGCATCGCCGTGGCCAAGGCGCAGGGCATCACCGACGGCTATCTGCGCCCGGTCGCCTTCCGGGGCAGCGAGATGATGGCGGTGTCGGCCCAGAACACCACCATCCATGTCGCCATCGCCTGCTGGGCCTGGCCGTCCTATTTCAGCCCCGCCGAAAAGCTCAAGGGCATCCGGCTGGACATTTCGCGCTGGAAGCGGCCCTCGCCGGAGACCGAGCCGGTTCATGCCAAGGCGGCGGGCCTCTACATGATCTGCACCATCTCCAAGCACGAGGCCGAGGCCAAGGGCTATGCCGACGCGCTGATGTTCGACTATCGCGGCTATGTCGCCGAGGCGACGGGCGCCAACGTGTTCTTCGTCAAGGATGGCGAACTGCACACGCCCACGCCTGACTGTTTCCTCAACGGCCTGACCCGCCAGTCGGTGATCGCCATCGCCAGGGCGCGGGGCGTGAAAGTGATCGAGCGCCATATCCAGCCGGAGGAGATGAGCGGCTTCACCGAATGTTTCCTCACCGGATCGGCGGCGGAAGTCACCCCGGTGTCCGAGATCGGCCCCTATCGCTTCAAGCCGGGGGCGCTGACCGAAACCCTGATGAATGCGTATGCGGATGAGGTCCGTGGCGTCGCCACGGTTCCCGCCTAGCAGGTATTCCTGTTTTTTTGGGTCGCACGGGCGACGCCTTCGCTACGCTCGGCTGCCCGATGCTCTTTTGGTGGTCGCACGGGCGACGCCTTCGCTACGCTCGGCTGCCCGATGCTCCGTGCCGCTGAAGTCTGCGGCGTCGCCACGGTTCCGGCCTAGGTCGGATGTAACCAGACGATCAGGACCGCGCCCGCCACCAGCAGGATGATGCCCGCCGCCTCGCGCAGGCTGGTCTTCTGCCGGAAGACGAAGCGCGTCACGGCTTGCGCGAACAGGATTTCCACCAGCGCCAGGGTCCGGACGCTGGCGGCGCTCGCCAGCGCGAAGGCCAGGAACCAGCATTGCGAGGCCGCCGCGCCGGTGAACCCGGCCAGCAGCGAGGGCCGCCACAGTTTCGTCAGTGCGATCAGCGTGCCGCGCTGGAAAGCGACCAGCCAGGCCATCAGCAACAGGGTCTGCATCGCCAGCCCCGCCACCAGGCTGACGGTGGCGCCCAGCACGAAGCCGGTATCGGGCAGCGACAGGATGGCGCCGCGATAACCGATGGCGGACGCCGCGAACAGCGCCGCCGAGGACAGGCCCAGCAGGGCGGGCGCCAATCCCCCGGTCAATGCCTCCGGCTTGACCGAGATCAGCGCCACGCCCGCCATGGCCAGCAGGATGGCCAGCGCCATGCCCCAGGTCAGCGGGTCGTGCAGGACAAGAAGACCCATCGCCGCCACCAGCAGCGGCTCGGTCTTGAGATAGGCGACCGTCACCACGAAGGAGCGCCGCTCCATCGTTTTGAGCATCAGGGCGGTGGCGGCGATCTGGGTCAGCGCGCCCAGCAGTGTCCAGAGTAGGAAAGGGCCGGTGATCGCGGGCAGGGGCGCGCCTGTCACCGCCAGGACGCCGCCCAGGAACAGCAACGCGAAGGGAAAGCCGAACACAAACCGCACCAGCGTGGCGCCCAGCGCGCCCAACCGGGGCGTGAGTTCGCGCTGCATGGCGTTGCGTGCGGTCTGGCCCGCCGCGCCCAGCAGCGTGAAGACAACCCAGAGGAAACTCAACGCATCGTCACGGGTCGGTGGGACCGGGGCGCAGGTGCGCCATGCCGTTCCGGAAATAGATCACGCCGGTATAGACCGTCAGCCCCGCCGCAACCCACAGCAGGACGTAGGCGGTGGCGGCATAGGTCACCGCCGGAAAGCCCGGCGCGAAGGTGTCGGCCAGCGGCGTGAGGATCATCGCGCCGATGGCGACCATCTGGATGGCGGTCTTCAACTTGGCCACGGCGGTGACGGGTACGCTGACCCGCGTGCCGGCCAGGAATTCGCGCAGGCCCGACACCAGGATTTCCCGCGACAGGATGATGACGGCGGGCACCAGCCGCAGCAGGCTGAGATTGCCGGTGTGGGGATTGTGGGTGGCGAAGGTGCCCTCGGCCACCAGCATCATCAGCGCCACCGCCACCAGCACCTTGTCGGCGATGGGGTCCAGCATGCGGCCGAAGTCCGACCCGGCCTTCAGCTTGCGGGCGGCGAAGCCGTCCAGCCAGTCGCTGACCCCGGCAATCACGAAAACGCCAAAGGCCACCAGCCGCGCGGCGTCGCCGGGCAGCACGAAGGCCACCACGAAAACCGGGACCAGCACGATCCGCAGGATGGTCAGGGCGTTAGGCAGGGCGAACATGGCGCCAGTCTAGAACGCTCCATGCGGTGAAATCACCCGCCGGGATGGAAGAAATCGAAGATTTTCCGGGCCAGTGTCTCGCTGACCCCATCCACCGCCGCCAGGTCGGCCAGGCTGGCCCCGGCCACGGCGCGGGCCGAGCCGAAATGCTGGAGCAGCGCCCGCTTGCGGTTGGCGCCCACCCCGGCGATCTCGTCCAGCGGGTTGGCCCCGATGGCGGCGCTGCGCTTTTTCCGGTGGCCGCCGATCACGAAGCGGTGCGCCTCGTCGCGCAGCCTTTGCAGGTAGTAAAGCACCGGGCTTTTGGGATCGAGGCGGAAGGGTTCCCGGCCTGGCATATAGAAATGCTCGCGGCCCGCATCACGGTCCGGCCCCTTGGAGATGCCCGCCAGCGCCACATCCTCCACCCCCAGATCGGCAAAGACCTGGCAGGCGACGGACAACTGGCCCGGCCCACCGTCGATCAACACCAGGTCGGGGCGTTTCCAGCGCGGGTCCGGTCCCTCCTGCGGGGCGGCTTCCTCCTTCACCATGCGGGCGAAGCGGCGGGTCAGCACCTCGCGCATCATGGCGTAATCGTCGCCGGGGGCCAGGTCGGCGGTCTTGATGTTGAACTTGCGGTACTGCGCCTTCTCGAAACCGTCCGGCCCGGCCACGATGAAAGCGCCCAGCGCATGCGCCCCCTGGATGTGCGAATTGTCATAGACCTCGATGCGGCGCGGCGGCTGGTCCAGCCCGAAGACATCGGCCACCCCTTCCAGCAACTGGGTCTGGGCGCTGTTCTCGGCCAGGCGGCGGCCCAGCTGTTCGCGGGCATTGGTCAGGGCGCGCTCCATGATCTCGCGCTTTTCGCCGCGCTGGGGCAGGGCGATCTCCACCCTCACGCCCGCGCGTGAGGACAGCGCCTCGGCCAGCAGCGCCCGGCCCGGCAGTTCTTCCGATGTCAGGATCAGGCGCGGGGCGGTGCGCTCGTCATAGAACTGGCCCACGAAACTCTCCAGCACCTCCGGCAAAGGCAGGTCGCGGTCGTGGCGGGGAAAATAGGGCCGGTTGCCCCAGTTCTGCCCGGCGCGGAAGAAGAAGACCTGGATACAGGTATGGCCGCCCTCGCTATGGGCGGCGAACAGGTCGGCCTCCTCGAAGGTGGCGGGATTGACGCCCTGCGAGGACTGGATGTGGCTCATCGCCTTCAGCCGGTCGCGCAGCCGGGCGGCGGTTTCAAAATCCAGCGCGTCGGAGGCCGTGGTCATCTCGGCCTTCAGTGTGTCCTGCACCGCCTGGCTTTTGCCCCGCAGGAAGGTCTCGGCTTCCTCCACCAGTGCGTGATAACCGGCCAGGTCGATGCGATCCACGCAGGGCGCGCTGCACCGCTTGATCTGGAACAGCAGGCAGGGGCGGGTGCGGCTGTCGAACACCGAATCCGAACAGGAGCGCAGCAGGAAGGCCCGCTGCAGCGTATTAAGAGTGCGGTTGACCGCGCCCGCGCTGGCAAAAGGCCCGAAATAGACGCCTTTCATGCTCCGCGCGCCGCGATGCTTCAAAAGCTGCGGAAAGGGATGGTCCTCGCGCAGCAGGATGTTGGGAAAGCTCTTGTCGTCGCGATAGCTGACATTGTAGCGGGGCTTCAGCCGCTTGATCAGGTTGCTTTCCAGCAGCAGCGCCTCGGTCTCGCTGGCGGTGGTGACGAACACCATCTCCGCCGTCTCGGCCACCATGCGGGTCAGGCGCTCGCTATGGACGCGGCCGGTGGCATAGGCGGTGACACGCTTCTTCAGGCTGCGCGCCTTGCCGACATACAGCACATCGCCCGCCGCGTTCAGCATGCGGTAGACGCCCGGCGCATCGGGCAGGGTCTTGAGATAGGCGGTGATGCGCTGCGCGCCCTTGAGCGGCTGTTGGCCGGGCTGGGGCTTTTCGCCGGAAAGGTCCATGCCCTTATATATTATCGGGCGCGCTCGATTTCGATGCCCACCGCCTCGGCGCCGGTCAGGGCGTGCAGCTTTTCCACCCGCACCCGCACGGTGCGGACCCGGGCATCCGCAAAACAGGCGGTGGCGATGCGTTCGGCCAGGGTTTCGGCCAGCTTGACATGGCCCTCGGCGATGATGGCCCGGATGCGCTTTTCGATGGTGTGATAGTCCACCACATTTTCCAGCATGTCCTGGGCGTCGGCCATGTCGTCGGTGGCCAGGTCCACATTGATCCGCACCGGCTGGCGGCGGCCTTCCTCGCGGGCGTAGACGCCGATATGGGCCAGCAGTTCCAGGTTGCGGATGAAGACATGGCGGATGCCGCGCGCGGCGCTGGCGATGCGGGGAACCTCGATTTTGCTCATTCGGTCACGCTCACATCCGGGGTCTGCCAGGCCAGGTGCTGGCCGCCATCCACCGCGATCATCTGGCCGGTCACGGCCCTGGCGTCCAGAAGATAGCGCACCGCGGCGCAGATGTCGGCGGGGTCGGCCCCGCGTTGCAGAATGGTGGCCATGCGCTGGCGGGCGAAGTCGTCTTCCGACTGGCGGGCGTTGCGCAGGGTGGGGCCGGGCCCCACCGCATTGACCCGGATGCGCGGCCCCATGCCTTGCGCCAGGGTGGTGGTCAGCCAGTAAAGCCCCGCCTTGCTGAGGCTGTAGGAGAGGAATTGCGGCGTCGGCTTGAGCACCCGCTGGTCGATCAGGTTGACGATCGCGCCGTCCTGCCCGCCGGGCAGTTGCGCGGCAAAGGCCTGGGACAGGATCAGGGGCGCGCGCAGGTTGGTCTCGATATGGGCGTCCCAGCTTTTGCGCGTGGCGCTTTGCCAGTCATCCTCCTCGAACAGGGAGGCGGAATTGACCAGTGCGGTCAGCGGGCCAAGCGCCGTGGCCGCACGGTCCACCAGCGTGGCGGTTTCGGATTCCCGTGACAGGTCGGCCTGCAGCGCCACGGCGTTGACGCCTTTGGCGCGGGCCTCGGCGGCGCAGCGTTCGGCATCCTCGGCCGAGCCATTGTAATGCACCGCCACGTTCCAGCCGGCTCCGGCCAGGTCCAGCGCGATGGCGCGGCCCAGGCGCCTGGCGGCGCCGGTGACAAGGACCGTGCCGCCCGCCACGGCTCAGTGCTCCTTGGGCTTTTCGGCGCGGTTGCCGATATAGTCCATCGCCGCGAACATCAGGCCCGACCCCACAAAGGTCAGGTGCAGGATCAGCATCCAGTACATCTTGCGCTCGTCCAGCGGCGCGTTGCTGTCGGTCAGGGTCATGAAGGCGCGCAGCAGCGAGATGGCGCTGATCGCCACGATGGAGCCGATCAGCTTCATCTTGAGGCCGGAGAAATCCAGCGTGCCCATCCAGCTCGGACGGTCCTCGGCATTCTCGGTGTTGATCTTGGAGACGAAGTTCTCGTAGCCGGAGAAGATCACGATCACCACCAGATTGCCCGCCAGCGACAGGTCGATCAGCGACAGCACCGCCAGGATCACCTCTTCCGGGTCGATATGGGCCAGGTCGAAAAGCTGGGGCATCACATGCAGCAGCTCGGCCAGGAAGGCCGACAGCAACAGCAGCAGCGACAGCACCAGGCCCAGATAGAAGGGCGCCAGCAGCCAGCGCGACTTGAACAGCACGCCTTCCAGCAGCTTCTCGACCAGGTTGCGTTGATGCATCGTCGTCTCCGTCTGGGCCGGCCGTTGGATCGGTCGGGCCCGGCATGAAAAGCGCCCAAATTGTGGCGAATCCGGCGGGCGCGCGCGAAACATCGCGCGCCTTTCCGGCTTTCGCAAGCGGCGCGCC
>DASTMN010000014.1:0-3222 GCA_035714165.1 Rhizomicrobium sp. | reverse complement strand
TCAAAGGCTAGACGCAAAAATACGCCGCCATCAATCGCGCCGGGGCATTAAACCGGCGCCTGGGCCCGGCGCACCGGCAATCCGGCATCGGCCAGCGCCTGCTTGGCCTGGGCGATGCTGACCTCGCCGAAATGAAAGATCGAGGCCGCCAGCACGGCGCTGGCATGGCCGCGGGTCACACCTTCCACCAGGTCCTGCACAGTGCCGACGCCGCCCGAGGCAATCACCGGCACCGCCACCGCATCGGCCACCGCCCGCGTCAGCTCCAGGTCATAGCCCGACTTGACGCCGTCGCGGTCCATCGAGGTCAGCAGGATTTCGCCCGCGCCATAGCCGACCAGACGGCGCGCATGCTCCACCGCGTCGATGCCGGTGGCCTTGCGGCCGCCATGCGTGAAAATCTCATAATTCCCCGCCTCCCCCTTCTTGGCGTCGATGGCGGCGACGATGCACTGGCTGCCGAATTTCTCGGCAGCTTCCCTGACGAATTCGGGCCGCGTCACGGCGGCGGTGTTGATGGATACCTTGTCGGCCCCCGCCAGCAGCAGGGCGCGGATATCCTCCAGCGTGCGGACGCCGCCGCCCACGGTCAGCGGCATAAAGCAGACTTCGGCGGTGCGCCGCACCACATCCAGCAGCGTGCCGCGCGCCTCATGGCTGGCGGTGATGTCCAGAAAGCAGAGTTCGTCGGCGCCCGCCTTGTCATAGACGATCGCCTGCTCGACGGGATCGCCCGCATCGCGCAGGCCCTCGAAGTTCACGCCCTTGACGACGCGGCCGTCCTTCACATCCAGACAGGGGATCACACGGACTTTCAGCATCAGCGGGCACTCCGCGCCATCGCGGCGATGTTCATCAGGGTGCGCCCCGTCACCGCCTCGGCGGGCACACCGGTGGTGCGGGTCAGCGCCTCGGCTTCCAGCAGCAGGTCCAGCGCCTCGCCCAGCCGGTCGCTGTTCCAGCGCTGGGCCTGGGCCTTGAAGGCATTGGCGCGGGAGAAATGCACCGGCGGGCGCAGCCGCTTCATCACCATATCCAGGCTTTCACCCCGCGCGGCGCTTTCGCGCGCCTGGAGCAGCTTCTGGAAATGGCCCATCGCGCTGCGGATCACCTGGGCGGGCTGGGTGTCCGACACCCACAGCCGTTCCAGTTCGCGGTCCAGCCGCGCCAGGTCGCCCGACCCGGCGGCATCGCAGGCACTTTCGCTGCGCGCCTCGGCCTCGTCGCCCATCACGGCGCGCACATCCTCCAGCGTCACCTGTTTCTGGCCGTGCATGTAGAGCAGCAGCTTCTCGATCTCGCGCCGGGTGACGCCGCGATCCGAACCCAGCCGCGACACCGCGTCTTCCAGCGCGTCGGGTGCGATGGACAGCCCTTCGGCCCGGAGCGCATCGCGCACCACATCGGCCAAGTCGCGCACCGAATCGGGATAGCACTGGATGGCGGCGGCGCTCTTGTGGCCGTCGAACAGCTTGCGCAGCGCCGAGGTCTTGGGCAGGTCGCCCGCCTCGATCACCACCAGCGCATCGCCCTTGGGATCGTCGATCAGGTTTTCCACGATATCGGCCAGGTCGTTACCGCCGCCGCGCACCCGCACCGTGCGCCGCCCGCCCATCATGGAGATGGCGGCGGCCTCGTCGGCCAGCCGCGCCGGATCGGCCAGCAGCGCCGCCTCGCCCAGGTCCGCGGCGTTGAAGGGATCGGTGAGATCGGGTGTCACGGTTTTGAGCAGCTTTTCGGTCCGCTCCTGCACCAGCCCCGCATCGGGGCCATAGACCAGCGCGATCAACAGACCCTTGGGCGGGCTGGCGACATAGCGGTCGGCTTCGTGGCTCTTGACGATCATGGCTGGTTGCGGCGGAACCAGGCGCCCAGGCTGAGGCGGATGCGTTCGGCGATATCCTGCGCCGCGCGCTTGTTGGCATCCTGTTCGGCCACCAGCGTGGCATAGGGCGACTGGGCCACGTTATAGGCCGACAGTTCCTTCTCCGACCCCTGCGTCAGCAGCTTGCCGCTCGCATCGCTGAGGACATAGCTGGCTTCCAGCGTGTTGTTGTAGCGGGTGATGGTGGCGTCGTTCTGCAGCGCGATGCCCTGGCTGGATTCGCGCAGGGTGATGCTGAGGCGATAGCGCTTGCCGGACTGGCTGCCGTCGGAATTGAGAATGTCGATCAGCGTGTTGCGAAGCTCATAGCCTTCGCGTTCGGGAATCGGCTCGACATAGATGGCCGACATCTGGGGCGCCAGCCGCCCGCCATACATGGGTTGGAAGCCGCAACCCGCCAGCAGCAGCGCCAACATCGCGGAAACCAGCACCGGCCCGCCCCCCCTTCGCGCGCGAAGCGCCTGCGAGGGGGAGGTGGTTTCAGCGTGCGAAGGCGCCCCCTTAGGGAGCCGAGCGAAAGCTGAAACCGGAGGGGGTGTCCTCATGCGACAATATTCACGATACGGTTGGGCACCACGATCACCTTCTTGGGCGACGCGCCGTCCAGCGCGCGGACCACGCCGTCCAGCGCCAGCGCGGCCGCTTCCACCACCGCATTGTCCGCACCCTTGGGCATCACCACCTCGCCGCGGCGCTTGCCGTTCACCTGCACCGGCATGGTGACGCTGTCGCTCGCGGTCAGGGCCGGATCATATTTCGGCCAGGCGGTTTCCGCCACCAGCCGGTCATGGCCCAGCGCCTTCCAGCATTCCTCGGCCAGGTGCGGCATCATCGGCGCGCAGAGCAGCACGATGGCTTCCAGCGCCTCGCGCCGCGCGGCGGGATCGGCCTTGTCCGAAGACCCGACGGTGTTGGCCAACGTATAGAGCTGCGCCACGGCGCTGTTGAAGCGCAGATGCTCCAGATGATCGGTCACCGCCGCGATGGCCTTGTGCACCGCCTGGCGCAACGCCTTGGTGGCTTCGTCATCGGCGCTGACCGGCGTTCCGGCAGGCGGCAGGCCCTCGGCTTCAGCGCAGAAGCGGTAGATGCGCTGCACGAACCGCCAGCAGCCTTCCGCGCCCGCATCGGTCCATTCGATGTCGCGCTCCGGCGGGGTGTCCGACAGCATGAACCAGCGGATGGTGTCCGCGCCGTAATCGGCGATGATGGTTTCCGGCGCGATCACATTCTTCTTGGACTTGGACATCTTCTCGGACGCGCCGATGGCGATTTCCGTGTCCGTGCCCAAGAGGTACGCCTTGCCGCCGCGCTTTTCGATCTCGTCCGGGGCGACC
>DASTMN010000013.1:0-19649 GCA_035714165.1 Rhizomicrobium sp. | reverse complement strand
TATGACGAGCTGATGGCCATCGGCCAGAAGCTGGAACAGCATTACCGCGACATGCAGGATGTGGAGTTCACCATCCAGGAAGGCAAGCTGTTCATGCTGCAGACCCGCAGCGGCAAGCGCACGGCGGAAGCCGCGCTGAAGGCCGCCGTGGACATGGAGCGCGAGGGCCTGATCGACCGCAAAACGGCGGTGACGCGGGTGGAACCGGAGGCGCTGAACCAGCTTCTGCATCCCACGCTCGATCCCGATGCGCCGCGCGAGCAGATCGCGGTGGGCCTGGGCGCGTCACCCGGCGCGGCCACCGGCGAGGTCGCCTTCACGGCCGAGGAGGCCGAAAAGCTGGCCGCCGACGGCAAGGACGTGATCCTGGTGCGCACCGAGACCAGCCCGGAGGATATTCACGGCATGCATGCGGCGCGCGGCATCCTGACAGCGCGCGGCGGCATGACCAGCCACGCCGCCGTGGTGGCGCGCGGCATGGGCCGCCCCTGCGTGTCGGGCGCGGGCATGCTGAAGATCGACGCGGTGCGCGGCGAGATGGTCGCGGGCGACGTCACCATCAATCGCGGCGATGTCATCACCATCGACGGCGCGTCGGGCCAGGTGTTCAAGGGCCGGGTGGGTGTGCGCCAGCCGGAACTGACCGGCGATTTCGGCACCCTGATGCAGTGGGCCGACGAGGTCCGCACGCTGAAAATCCGCACCAATGCCGATACGCCCGGCGACGCCGCCACGGCGCGCAAGTTCGGCGCGGAAGGCATCGGCCTGTGCCGCACCGAGCACATGTTCTTCGACGGCGAGCGGATCGTGGCGGTGCGCCAGATGATCCTGGCGGATGCCGAAAGCGAACGGAAGGCGGCGCTGGACAAGCTGCTGCCCATGCAGCGCAGCGATTTCGAGGCGATCTTCAAGGAAATGGCGGGCCTTCCCGTCACCATCCGCCTGCTCGATCCGCCGCTGCACGAATTCCTGCCCCACAAGGAGGAGGAGTTCGAGGAAGTGGCCGCCGCCGCGGGCACCAATGTCCGCAAGCTTCGCGCCCGCGCTATCGCCCTGCACGAATCCAATCCCATGCTGGGCCATCGCGGCTGCCGTCTGGGCATCACCTACCCGGAAATCTACGAGATGCAGGCGCGCGCCATCCTGGAAGCGGCACTGGCGGTGGAAGAGCAGGGCGGCGCGCCCGTCACGCTGGAAATCATGATCCCGCTGGTCGGTTTCAAGGCCGAACTGGACACGCTGGCGGCCCGCATCGCGGCCGTGGCCGATGCGATCAAAAGCGAACGCGGCAAGGCGCCCGCCTATCTGATCGGCACCATGATCGAACTGCCGCGCGCGGCATTGCGCGCGGGCGATATCGCCCAGACCGCGCAGTTCTTCTCGTTCGGCACCAACGATCTGACCCAGACCACCATCGGCATCAGCCGCGACGATGCGGGTATGTTCCTGAACGACTATCTGGGCAAGGGCGTGATCGCGCGCGACCCGTTCGTGTCGCTCGATGTCGAGGGTGTCGGCGAACTTGTCCGGATTGCGGCGGAAAGAGGGCGCAAGACCCGCGAAAATCTCAAGCTCGGCATTTGCGGCGAGCATGGCGGCGATCCCGACTCGATCCGTTTCTGTCACGACTCGGGGCTGGATTACGTTTCCTGTTCGCCCTTCCGTGTGCCGGTTGCGCGTCTTGCGGCGGCGCAGGCCGCGTTGAAAGCGGCGCGCGCCGACGTTTAGCCGTGTACGGACGATGCAGGAAAACGCTGGGTTTTTCAGCGTTTAATGACGCACTGTCACGTTCATGAAAAAATTTATTTGACGATTCGCCGTGGGGGAGGCAAAAGCCCGCCACCAAGGTGCTGGGAACCATTCGGAACTTTTTTGAGGACACGCGAGATCGAACAGCCTGATTGAAATAGCGACTGCGATTTGAAGAACGCCGCATACGGCACACAAAGCGCACAGCGAATTAGACCAAGCCAGCCAGACCAGCGAAGCCAAAAGCCGAAACGAGTTCAGACTTCATGCCCAAGAAAACCCACGACGCGATTTCGCGTTCCGACCGCGTGCTTGTTGCCGCGATGGCGATCATTCTCGCCACCGCCAGCGCCGCCGTCGGCGCCTCCATGACCTATCGTCCGTCCACGGACAAACCGGTGGCCCCCGTCGTTCAGGCGGTGGAAGCCGCGCCCGTTCCCAGCGTTTCCGACGCCGTCACAGCCAAGCTGATCGCCGAGCACAAGTGCCTCTCCGAGGTCCTGTACTACGAGGCGCGGGGCGAGGGCGCGAACGGACAGGCCGCCATTGCCGAGGTGGTGTTCCAGCGCCTCAAGACCGGCCGCTATGGCGAGTCGATCTGCAAGGTGGTCTATGAGGGCGCCAAGGGGCCGGGCTGCCAGTTTTCCTTCACCTGCAACGGCGACATGAAGCGCGCCCGCCAGCCCCAGGCCTGGCACCGGGCCGAGATGCTGGCCGCCCGCATCCTGACCGGCGAAGTGCCGCTCAAGAACGCCACCGGCGGCGCTGTGAACTTCCATGCCGTGTCGGTTTCACCCGAATGGGCCGATACGATGGACAGGACCACCCAGATCGGCAACCACATCTTCTATCGCGGCGCGCCGCGGTCTCGCGCGTCCTAGCCGCGGGCCGCGCAGGCCCTAATCGAAGTCCAGCCCGATATCGAGGTTGGGCGCGCTGTGGGTGATGGCGCCGGAACTGATGTAATCCACCCCGGTTTCGGCGATCGCACGCACCGTCGCCAGCGTGACGTTGCCGGAAGCCTCCAGCACCGCCCGGCCCTGCGTCATCGCCACCGCGCGGCGCAGGTCATCGGTAGACATGTTGTCCAGCAGGATCGTGTCCACGCCCAGCGCCAGCGCGTCTTCAAGCTGGGCCAGGCTGTCCACTTCCAGTTCGATCTTCACCATATGCCCAAGGCCCGCCCGCAGCCGTTCGATGGCGGGCGCGATGCCGCCCGCCGCGCGCAGATGGTTGTCCTTGATCATGGCGGCGTCATCCAGCCCGAAGCGATGGTTGAAGCCGCCGCCGCAGCGCACGGCATATTTCTGCAGGGCGCGCAGGCCGGGCAGGGTTTTGCGGGTGCAGACGATGCGGGCACGGGTGCCGTCCACCGCCTGCACCAGCGCCGCCGTGGCGGTGGCGGTGCCTGACAGCGGTCCCAGGTAATTCAGCGCCACCCGCTCGCCGGTCAGGATGCTGCGGGCCGGGCCGCGAACGGTCGCCAGCCTGTCGCCTGCCGATACCGTGCTGCCGTCCGGCGCCGCGACGGTGAATGCGAGCGACGGGTCCACCAGGCGGAATGCGATTTCCGCGCAGATCAGGCCGGCGATGCGGCCCGGCCTGCGGGCCACCAGATGCGCGGTGGCCTGCGTGTCTTCCGCGACGGTGAGCTGGCTGGTGATGTCGCCCGCGCGGCCCAGATCCTCTTCCAGCGCGGCGCGCACCTGCGGTTCGATCAGCAGCGCGGGCGGCGGGCGGGTGAAGGCCAGGGCGGCGTTCGATGTCATTGGCGGGCGCGGCGCGCCTTCGCCTGCGGTGCGGCGGCGATGGCTTCTGCCTCGGACAGGGTGATGAAAGTCCGCTCCGCTTTGGCAGCGGTCTGCGGATGGTCGGTGCGCCAATGGCCGCCACGGGATTCGGTGCGGGCCAGCGCCGCCGCCGTCACCAGTTTCGCGGCGGCGGTCATGTTGCGCAGCGCCGGTTCGCTGCTGGTGGTTTCCAGCCGCGCGATGGTGTCCAGCGCGCTGCGCAGGCCGGATTCATCGCGCTCCAGCGCCACGTCGCGGCTCATCGCCTGGCGCAGCACATGCGGCGGCGCGGGCGCGGCGAAACGCGGCGGCGCTGGCGGCGTGCCGCGCATCGCGCCGGCGGACAGACTGCCGCGCACATCGCCGGCGACGCGGGCGCCGAACACCAGGCCTTCCAGCAGCGAGTTGGACGCCAGGCGGTTGGCCCCATGCAGGCCGGTGCTGGCGCATTCGCCCGCTACCCACAGGCCGGGCAGCGATGTGCGGCCATGCGGATCGGAGGCGATGCCACCCATGTGATAATGCGCGGCGGGCGCAACCGGAATGGGCTGCGCCGCCGGATCGATCCCCGCCGCGATGCAGGCGCCATGGACGGTGGGGAAATGATGCGCGAAGGACGCGCCGATGGCCTCCCGGCAGTCCAGATAGACCTTTTGGCCCGACACGATCTGGCGATGGATGGCGCGCGCCACGATATCGCGCGGCGCCAGCTCAGCATCGGCATGGATCGCGGTCATGAAGCGCTCGCCCCGGTCGTTCACCAGGATCGCGCCTTCGCCGCGCAGCGCCTCGGTGGCGAGCGGCGCGGGATCGCGGCCCACCGCGATGGCGGTGGGGTGGAACTGAACGAATTCCGGGTCGGCGATCAGCGCGCCCGCGCGAGCCGCCATCCCCAGGCCCTCGCCTCGCGCTTCGAGCGGATTGGTGGTGACGGCATAAAGCGCGCCCAGCCCGCCGCTGGCCAGGATCACGGCGCGGCCGCGGAACAGGATCAGCCGGGCGTCGCTGCCGATGCCGGAACGGGCGAAAAGGCCGGTGACGCGGCCATTCTCCATCGCCAGCTCGACCGCGTGAAAGCCTTCCAGCAGCGTAATGGCGGAAGCCTCCTGCGCCCGCGCCGCCAGGGTGGCGGAAATCGCCGCGCCCGCGCCGTCGCCGCGCACATGCACGATGCGGGGCAGGGAATGGGCGGCCTCGCGGCCCAGCGCCAGCGTACCATCGCCGTTGCGGTCGAAGGGCGCGCCATAGGCCACCAGATCGGCGATGCGGGCCGGGGCCTCGCGCGCCACCATTTCCACGATGGCCGGATCGCACAGTCCCGCGCCCGCCGCGATGGTGTCATGGGCATGGCTCTGCCAACTGTCATTCTCGCCCACAGCCGCCGCGATGCCGCCCTGCGCCCAGGCCGACGAGCCGGATACGCCCGGCCGCGTGCCCGCCAGCACGATGCTGGGCATGGGCGACAGCTTCAGGGCGGTGAACAGGCCCGCAATGCCCGCACCCAGGATCAGCGCGCCGTCCGTCTCGACGATATTGTCTATCTGGGGCATCCGCGTCAGGCCTTCACCGCCAGCATGCGGTCGATGGGGGCCTTGGCCCGCGCCGCGATGGCGGCATCCACCACGACTTCGTGGGTCATGGCCTGCAGGCTGTGCAGGATGCCGTCCAGGGTGATGCGCTTCATGTGCGGGCAGAGATTGCAGGGCCGGATGAACTCGGTCTGCGGATTTTCCACCGCGACATTGTCGCTCATCGAGCATTCGGTGATCATCACCACGCGCTGCGGCCTGTGAGTGCCGACATAGCCGATCATGGCGGCGGTGGACCCGGCAAAGTCGGCCTCGGCCACCACTTCCGGCGGGCATTCGGGATGCGCCAGCACCACGATGCCGGGATGGGCGGCGCGATAGTCGCGGATTTCCTGCGCCGTGAAGCGCTCATGCACCTCGCAGGCGCCTTCCCAGGTGATGACTTTGACGCCCGTCTTGGCCGCCACATTGCGCGCCAGGTATTTGTCCGGGATCATGATGACCGTATCGGTGCCGAAATCGCGGGCGATGGTTTCCACCACCGCCACGGCATTGCCGCTGGTGCAGCAGATGTCGCTTTCGGCCTTCACATCGGCGCTGGTGTTCACATAGGTGACCACCGGCAGGCCGGGATATTTCTGCTTCAGCAGGCGCACATCCGCGCCGGTGATGGACGAGGCCAGTGAACAGCCCGCTTCCATGCTGGGGATCAGCACGGTCTTGTTGGGCGACAGGATCTTGGAGGTCTCGGCCATGAAATGAACGCCCGCCTGCACGATCACGGCTGCATCGGTGCGCGCGGCTTCGCGCGCCAGCGCCAGGGAGTCGCCCACGAAATCGCCCACGCAATGGAAGATTTCCGGCGTCATGTAATTGTGCGCCAGGATGACGGCGTTCTTTTCGCGCTTCAGGCGGTTGATCTCGGCGATGACCGGCGCATGCGCCAGCCATTCCGCCCTGGGAATGAAGTTGGCCACCTTGGCATAGAGGCCATCGGTCGCGCGGGCGACGGCGTCGGTATAAGCCAGCTCAACACCCATCTCGTGTCCTCCATCCCGGCAATATACTCATTTCGAGTATATATGTGGGGCAAAAAACCCGGCCTTCAAGGAGCCGGTTCGAGTTTATGCTACACCCGAGCATATAGCGGTCAAGAGTCGGATACCCGCAATTCCGGCATATGTTGCATGCTTATGACGCTTTGCCGTGGCCGCCGCCGCGCCTGGCGGCTGCTAGCGGCCGCGCCGGGGTGTCAGGCGGACGCCGGGGGCCAGCCGCTCGCGCAGCACCTCGCGGCGGAAGCGGAACAGTTCCGCCGGGCGGCCCCGTGCCGGGGCGGACAGCTTGCCGGTGCCTTCCACCAGCCCCTGTTCGGCCACCAGGCGGCGGAAGTTCTGCTTGTGCAGGCGCAGGCCCGCCAGCGCTTCCACCGCGCGCTGCAATTCCAGCAGGGTGAAGGTGGGCGCCATCAGCTCAAACACGACCGGGCGGTATTTCAGCTTGCCGCGCAGCCGCGCGATGGCGGTGGCCAGGATGCGGCGATGGTCGAACAGCATGGCGGTGCCCAGAGAAATGCCGGTTGCCGTGCCGTGCGGCGTCGTGCCGGTGTCGCGGAAATATTCCTGCACCAGCCCAGCCTCGTAGAGCAGTTCGTACCGCTCCAGCACCTTCTCTTCGTCCCAGCTTTCGCCGAAGCAGAGATTGACCCGCTCACGCCGCAGTTCGGCGGCTTCCGCGCCGGGCGCATCCTTCACGAATTTTCGCAGGCTGGGCAGGATCACGCCGTCGATCATGGCGGGCTTGGCGTCGCGCCAGTCTTCCCAGGGAAAATACTGATACCAGCTGCGCCACCGGGTTTCCGGCGTTTCGGGGCCTTTGCGCGTCAGGGCTAGATAGCCCACCGACACCACACGGTCGCCCTTGCCGCCGCCGCCCGGCGTGTGGCGGCCCTTGTCGCCGAACGTATAGAGCTGCTCGGTATAGCCAAGATCGAAACGGGTCTGCTCGCCCACCCATTTGCGCAGGCCGGATTCCAGCGTGCGATGCTGCGCCGGATTGAAAGGGCCGAAGGGTAGGGCGTCTTCGGTGCCGTCATGGCTGACCACCAGCACGACGGGTTGCTCGACTTCCACGGCCAGAATGGCGGCGGACAGGCCGATGCTGACATTGTCCCTAGCATTGTCCTTGGCGCTCATAGGCCCGCCAGCGGAAAGGTGGTGGTGACGCCTTCCTCGACCAGCAGGGGCGGTCCCATGCTGTTCAGGGCCAGCACCATGCGGCCCTGCCGTCCCAGCGCCGCGTCCGCATGCTGGACCAGCAGGCGATTGGGCTGGGCGTGCGGCGCGCGCAGGCGGATGGCGCGCGCGATTTCAATCTCGCGTCCCGGACCCAGCCGGTCGCACAGCACGGTATAGGCGCTGGCCATGGAACGGCTGATCCCCGCCCAGCAATGGATCAGCAGCGGCTGGTGGCCATCCCAGCCGCGCGAGAAGGCCAGCAACTGCTCGATATGGTCGCGGGCGGGGGGCGCGGTGCCCGCCGCCGGGTCCACGATATCGTTGACCCCCAGCTTGAGGTGGGATGCGGCTGGAAACCCCGCCGGGGTCTCGATCATGTGCTCCGGTGACAGCAGGCTGACCAGATGCGAGGGCGCATGGGCCGTCAGGGTCTCGTTCAGGCTGGAAAGGGGGGCGACCAGAAGGCGGGGCATGACCCGGTCTTTAGCACACTAATGAGCATAAAGGCGCTGAAATCTGGCCAGGAACAGGGCCTGGGCCTCGGCAGTCGCCAGGGGCACCAGCCGGGGTGTTTTCAGGCCCGCTGGTGGCCGTCCGAACAGGCGGTGGGCCTCGGCCTCCTCGAAGCCGGCCAGCTGGGTGGCCTCGTAGTAGGCGGACAGGTGGTCAGCCCGCTTGAACAGGGTTTTCAGGCTGGCCGGCTGATGGGCGGGTAGCCCGAACCGCAGATGAACGGCTGCCTGAAGTCTTTCTTCCAAGGCTTTGTAATTGATGCCGACTGCGGCTTTGAAGGGACTGATGAGATCACCGACAACATACTCCGGGCTGTCGTGCAGAAGCGCCGCCAGCCGGGCCTCGCGGCTCAGGCGCGGCGACAGGTCCGCGACCAGGCGCTCCACCAGGACCGAATGCTGGGCCACCGAAAAGGCATGCGCGCCCCGGGTCTGGCCGTTCCAGCGGGCCACGCGGGCCAGGCCGTGGGCGATGTCTTCGATCTCGATGTCCAGCGGGCTGGGTTCCAGCAGGTCCAGGCGGCGGCCGCTGAGCATCCGCTGCCAGGCGCGGGGTGTCTTGGCGGGGCGGTCAGGCATGGGGCCAGAGCAGCCGCAGGGCCACGGCGGTCAGGGTCAGGGCCAGGACGACCCGTAGCACCGCGTCTGGCAGGCGGGGGGCGAACAGGCTGGCCAGCATGATGCCCGGCAGCGATCCCAGCAGCAGCATTGTAAGCACGCTGAAATCCACCCCGCCGGTGGCCAGATGCCCCATCCCCGCCACCAGGGTCAGCGGCACGGCATGGGCGATGTCCGATCCGGCGATCTTCACCACCGGCAGTTCGGGATAGAGCAGCAGCAGGGCGGTGACGCCCAGCGCGCCCGCGCCCACCGAGGAGATCGTCACCATCACCCCCAGCGCCACGCCCACCAGCACCGTGTAAAGACGGGTTCTTTCCGCGCTCATCACGCCGATGCGGCGGGAATAGGTCGCCAGCAGCCTGCGGCGGAACAGCAGCGCCGCCGCGGTCAGCAGCAGCGCCATGCCCAGCACATTGGTCACCACGCCGGAATAGGCGGCACGGTCCACCGCCAGCAGGTGCAGCGCCAGCATCGTGGCCAGCGAGGCGGGCAGGCTGCCCGCCGCCAGCCGCCGCACCAGGCGCCAGTCGATCGTCTTGTTGAAACCATGCACGAAGCTGCCGCCGGTCTTGGTGACGCTGGCATAGATCAGGTCCGTGCCCACCGCCGTGACCGGCTGCACGCCGAACAGCAGGATCAGGAGCGGGGTCATCAGCGAACCACCGCCCACGCCGGTCATGCCGACCAGGAAACCCACCGCAAAGCCGGCCACGACGAAAAGTGGATTGATGCTCTCGATCAGGGCCATGCGGGTGTTTTTGTTTTCGGGGACGGCGCGGACTGTTTCACAAAGTTCCGCAGCCTACAATTCTTGCCCGCTGGCGGCGGATATGCTTGCGAAACAGGCAGATTGGCGCGGGGCAGGGCGGCGCTTAACCGCCCGTTCGGAAATCCTGCCAAAACCCTAATGGCGCCGCACGAAAAGCCTGCTCCATCCGCGATAACCGCAACTGGACATTTAGGAATTGCCGATAAGACGGGTGGGCAACCATCCGGCATGACGGCGTGTATCAGGTGCTTTCCCAGAAACCCGGCCTGCGGGACTTCGACACCCCGGAACGCCGCACGCCCGCCTTCGCGGTGGCGCTGGCCTTTTTCACGGGCGGCATCGTGCTGGGAATGGGGCTGGTTTCGCATCCGGGCAGCCAGTTCATCGCCGGGCTTCTGATCCTGTCGGCTCTCAGCTTTGTCGTGGCGGTTCTGGCCCGCATCGCCGAAAATTCACGGCGCCGCGTCACGGCGGGCGAGATGAGCTATCGCGCCTTTTTCGACCATGCGGTGGAAGGCATTTTCCGCACCACCTCCGACGGCCGCTATCTGGCCGTCAACCAGGCGCTGTGCGACATCTATGGCTATGCCTCGCCCCAGGCGCTGATCGCGGGCCTGACCGACATCGGCGCGCAGCTGTATGTGGAGCCGGAACGCCGCCTGCAATTCCATGCCCAGATGCAGGCGCATGACATGGTCACCGGCTTCGTTTCGGAAATCCGTCACAGTTCGGGCCGCCGCATCTGGATTTCGGAAAATGCCCGTGCCGTGCGCGACTGGTCCGGCGCGCTGCTTTGCTATGAAGGCACGGTCGAGGACGTGACCGAGAAATTCGCGCAGGAGCGCGCCCTGCGCGCGGCGCTGCGCCAGGCCGAGATCGCCAACCGCATGAAGGCCAGCTTCCTGGCGGCGATGAGCCACGAACTGAAGACGCCGCTGAACGCCGTGTTGGGATTTTCCGAGATGATCCGCGACGAGGTGCTGGGGCCGGTCGGGCAGCCGGCCTATCGCGACTATGCGGACGACATCCACAAGAGCGGCGCGCGGCTTCTGTCGGTGATCAATGATGTGCTGGATGTGTCGCGGCTGGAGGGCGAGGCGCTCATCCTGGAGGCGCGGGACGAAGCCTTTGCCGACATCGCCGAAAGCGCCATCAAGCTGGCCCGCGGCCTGACCCACGACCAGCGCCACATCACCGTGACCGCCCCGGACGGCATGCCGCCGCTGCATGTGGACCCGCGCCGCCTGTCGCAGGCGCTGGGCAACCTGCTGGCCAATGCCCTGAAATTCACGCCGGGCAGCGGCGACATCATCCTGGCGGCGCATCCGGAGCCGGATGGCGGTGTCGCGCTGACGGTTTCCGACACGGGCATCGGCATGGCGGCGGAAACCGTGGCGGCGGCGCTGGAGCCTTTCCGCCAGCTGGACGGCAGCCTGGCGCGGCGTTTCGAGGGTGCGGGCCTGGGCCTTTCCATCGCCAAGGCGCTTGTGGAACTGCATGGCGGCAGCCTGGAAATCCGCAGCGCGCTGGGCGAGGGCACCACCGTCACCTTGGACCTGCCGCCGCAATGCCTGGCCGGGGCTACCGCGCGGCGCGCCCGCGCCTAAGGCACCAGTGCCTGAGCGACGGGTGCGCGATTTTGCGGTTCTCGCGGGCGGCGCGGCGCGCTACACACGGCCCATGACTTCCTCGGCACTCGTGCTTTTTTCCGGCGGGCAGGATTCCACCACCTGCTTGGCCTGGGCGCTGGCGCGCTTCGACCGCGTCGAGACGCTGGGCTTCGATTATGGCCAGCGCCATGCCGGGGAACTGGCGGCGCGGCCGCGCATACTGGACAGGCTGCGGACGGATTTTCCGCAATGGGCGCAGCGGCTGGGCGCTGATCATCTCCTGCCGCTGGATACGCTCAAGGCCATCGGCGGCAGCGCCCTGACCGACGACGTGAAGATCGCGATGGGCGATGACGGCCTGCCCACCACCTTCGTGCCGGGGCGCAATGTCATGTTCCTCACCGCCGCCGCCGCGCTGGGATACCGGCGCGGCATCGCGGACCTGGTGGGTGGCATGTGCGAGACTGATTATTCCGGCTATCCCGATTGCCGTGACGGCACCGTGCAGGCGACGGCGCGCGCCCTGACGCTGGGACTGGGGCGCGAGGTCCGGGTGCACACGCCGCTGATGTGGCTGGACAAGGCCGCGACCTGGCGTCTGGCGGAGGAACTGGGCGGCCCGGCACTGGTGGATCTGATCGTGGCGGACACCGTCACCTGCTATCGCGGCGAACGCGGTGCGTGCCATGCCTGGGGTTACGGCTGCGCCGATTGTCCGGCCTGCGTGTTGCGGGCGGCGGGATACGAGAAGTATCGCGGCGCATGACCTATTCGGTGAAGGAAATCTATTACACCCTGCAGGGTGAAGGCGCGCAGGCCGGGCGGGCGGCGGTCTTTTTGCGCTTTGCCGGCTGCAACCTGTGGACCGGGCGCGAACAGGATCGCGCCGACGCCACCTGCCGTTTCTGCGATACCGATTTCGTGGGCACCGACGGGCCGGGCGGCGGCAAGTTCGCCAATGCGGATGCGCTGGCCGAAGCGGTGCTGGCGCAGTGGCCGGCAGGCGTTCCCGGAAATCCCCCCGGAAAGCCCTATGTCGTCTGCACCGGCGGCGAGCCGCTGCTGCAACTGGACGGCGCCGCCATCGCGGCGCTGCATGGCCGGGGTTTCGAGATCGGCATCGAGACCAACGGCACCTTGTTGCCGCCGCCGGGGATCGACTGGATATGTGTCAGTCCCAAGGCGGATGCGCAGCAGGTGCTGACGCGCGGTGACGAACTGAAGCTGGTCTATCCGCAGGCGGGGGCGCCGCCGGAACGGTTCGCGCAGATGGACTTCCAGAACTTCTTCCTGCAGCCGCTGGATGACGACGCGCAGGCCGCCAACACCGAAGCGGCGATCCGCTATTGCCTGGAGCATCCGCAATGGCGGCTGTCGCTCCAGACCCACAAGCTGACCGGCATCCGCTAGAAGCGGCTGACGATCTTTTCCATGTCCGGGCGCGGGCGTTCTTCCAGCGGGTCTTTCGCCGTGCCGATATAGATGAAGCCGGCGATGCGCTCGCCCGGCTTCAGGCCCAGCCTTTCCTTGACCAGCGGATGAAAGGCGTACCATTCGGTCAACCAGTTGGCGACAAAGCCCAGCGCGGTGGCGGCGATCAGGATGTTCTGGCACACCGCGCCGGCCGACAGTTCCTGTTCCCAGACCGGCACCTTGTGCAGTTCGCGGGCGGATGAAACCACGCCGATCACCACCGGCGCACGCAGGAAGCGGCCGCGCTCCTCGGCGATGTATTTCTCACGTTCGCCTTCGGCTTTCAGCACATCGGCCAGGATGTCGCCCGCCCGCTCGCGCCCCTTGCCCTCGAACACGATGAAACGCCAGGGAAACAGCTTGCCGTGATCGGGCGCCCGCGCGCCCGCCTGCAGGATGTCGGCAAGCTGCTTCTTGCCGGGACCGGGGCCTTCCATCGCCTTGGCCGAACCCGAACGGCGGGTCAGAAGCAGTTTCAGGGCGCCGGGCGCGGGCGCATTGAAGGTTTCGGGCGTGGATTTCCTGTCGGACGGCTTTTTGTCGGAAGACATGGCGGAGGGGGACCTGCAAGGTTCGAGGGGAACGCCTATCTTAGCACAGCCGGGGATCATGCCCGGCGGCCGGGCGTTTTGAAATTCCACATACTTTTGTGGTAAAAGCCGGGCATATCAAGGACACCCGCATGGCCGCCCCCCGCGAAAAAGTCACCTCCGTGGACCCGATCTGGACCGCCCTGCGCCAGCAGGCCGAGGCGATGGCGGGGCGCGAACCCACCCTTGCGGGCTTCGTCCACGCCACCATCCTGCAACATGAGCGGCTGGAACAGGCGCTGTCCTATCACCTGGCCCGCAAGCTGGGCGGCGAGGATCTCAGCCCGCTGGCGGTGCGCGAGATGTTCGACGATGCGGTGGCGGACGATCCGCAACTCGGCCAGGCGGTGCGCGCCGACCTGTCGGCGGTGTTCGAGCGCGATCCGGCCTGCCATTCCTATGTGGATGCCTTTCTGTTCTACAAGGGCTTTCACGCCCTGGAATCCCATCGCATCGCGCACTGGCTGTGGAACGCGGGCCGCAAGGCGATGGCGCTGTTCCTGCAAAGCCGGGTGTCGCAGCTTTTCGCGGTGGACATCCACCCCGCCGCCCGCATGGGGCGTGGCATCATGCTGGACCATGCTACCGGCATCGTGATCGGCGAGACCGCAGTGGTGGAGGACGATGTGTCCATCATGCAGGACGTCACGCTGGGCGGCACCGGCAAGGAAGCGGGCGACCGCCATCCCAAGATCCGCCGCGGCGTACTGCTGTCGCTGGGCGCCAAGATCCTGGGCAATATCGAGGTCGGCGAATACAGCCGCGTCGGCGCCGGTTCGGTGGTGCTGAAATCCATTCCGCCCGGCTGCACCGCCGTCGGCGTGCCCGCCCGGCTGGTCAACTGCGCCGGGGCCGCGCGGCCCTCGCAGGAAATGGATCAGATGATCGACGAGCAGGACAACAAGATCTGATTTTTCAGCCGCATGGTTGACGGTCGTGGCCCGGCATGCGAGTCAGGCGGCCAATCATTCCCAAGCATTGAGGAACAGCCCGTGACCCGCAGCGAACTCTGGCGCCTGGAAAAATACCTGCGCAACCTGTTCCGCCTCGACACCATCACGGTGGTGGAGCGCCCCAAGCAGCCGGATTCGGTGGAAGTGCATATCGCCGGGGAATTCGTCGGTGTGCTGTTCAAGGACGAGGAAGACGGCGAAGTCTCCTATGCCTTCAACATGGCGATCCTCGACATGGATCTGCCGGAAGCCCCGGCCAGCCGCGTCTAGTCCGGTTTCCGCAACCGCCCGATCAGCCCGCTGACGCCGCCGGACATTTCGCGCCAGCGCGCCAGCCAGGCGCGCTTGAAGCGGTAGGAATAGCTCAGGCCCTCGGCCAGCGGCCGGTCTATGGCGATGCAGTTGGGGCTGGGCAGGTCCGGCGACGGCTTTTCGCACAGGAACAGCAGGAGTTCCGTGCCGCTTTCCCCGGCAAACAGTTCGCTGCGCTCATAGCCGGAGTTCCTGGCGAATTCATACTGCGTCAGCCCGAACGGACCGGCCATGCCCGCGCCCTGGATATAGGGCCGATAGATGCGGGCCAGTCTTGCCCTGCCGTCCAGGCTGACGGAATCGGCGCGCAGCGATATCCGCACCACCGGCGTGTCGGGCGCATTGCCGTGGAACAGGGCGGCATCGGCTTCGGTGTAACCGCGCATGGCGGGGAACAGGGCGGCCAGCGCCAGGCTGTCCACATCGCCGCCGCCCCGCGCCGCCGCGCCGTCCAGATAGTTGGCGGGCACCGCGAAGGGCACGCCGCGCACATGCAGGTCCACGACGGCCGACTGGCCCGTATAGGCACCGCCCGCCAGCTTGGGGCCGGGGCGCAGGTACCAGCCCAGGAACAGGCCCGACAGCAGCAGGATGGCGGCCAAAAAGCCGAGGGGGATCACCCAGCCCGAATGCTGGCGAATTTCGTTCTTCCTGGCCCCCGCCTGGCGCATCCGGGCTGTCTAACACCGTGGCATTTCGGGCAGGAGGGGTGGGCCGCCGGCCTAGCCCAATTCTTGCGACGCGTGACCCGGAAACATCAATTTCGCGTCTTTTTGGGACATGCAGACTCTTTTCAAGGCCGGCGCGGCTTTCGCGCTGGCGGCTCTATTTCACGGCGCACAGCCGTCGCCCGACCCGCGCTGGCAGGCGGTGGCGGCGGAAATTCATCAGTCCCAGCCCCGGGAACAGGTCCGGCTCCAGGTCCAGGCGGCGCTCCGGGCGCTGCTGTTCCAGCCTGTGACCCAGGATGAGAAAGGCTGACGGGAACCATGCCGCCTCATATCCTGATACTGTTCGCCGTGGCGGGCGGGCTGGCGCTCTCCGGCATTGTCGCCAACCTCTACCGGATGCTGGCGCGCAAGCCGCGCAGCCGGGCGGAGACGATGACCTATTTCGCCGTGATGGCGGTGGCCGGTCCCAGCGTGCTGTTCGAGAACTCGACCCGCTCGTTCCGGCGCAAGGAATGTTCCGGCATGGCCTGGGGCTTCGCCACCACCATCGCGGGCTATTGGGCTTTCCTGCTGGGCCTTCTGGTCCTGGATGTCAGCACCGTGATCTGAGAAAGCGGCGCGGGCCGCACACAGCCCACGCCGCCTGTTCCGTCACAGCACCGTCAGCATGGAGGCGACGAGGGGATGGCGCACAATGTCGCCTTCCGCCAGCCGCACCACCGGAATCTCCGGCACCCGCTCCAGCTTGTCGGCGATCTCCGCCAGGCCGGAAATGCCGGGCAGCAGGTCGGTCTGGTCCGGGTCGCCGGTCAGCACCATGGTCGAGCGCCAGCCCAGCCTGGTCAGCAGCATCTTGATCTGGGTGTAAGTGCAGTTCTGCGCCTCGTCGATCACCACGAAACATTCGCTGAGGGTGCGGCCGCGCATATAGGCCACAGGCGCGATCTCGATGATGCCGTCGGCCAGCATGGCCTTGAGGCGCTTGGTGCCCAGCCGCTCGGTCAGGGCGTCGTAGAGCGGGCGCAGGTAGGGCGCGAGCTTTTCCTGCAGGTCGCCGGGCAGGAAGCCCAGGCTTTCCCCGGCTTCCACCGCCGGGCGCGACAGCACGATGCGGCTGACCTTGCCCGCTTCGAGCGCCTCGACCGCCTTGGCGATGGCCAGGTAGGTTTTGCCGGTGCCGGCAGGCCCCAGGGCCAGGACGACGCTGCTTTCCTGCATCGCGTCGATGAAAACCTGCTGGGCCGGACTCATGGCCCGGATGTTCTTCACATATTTGCGGTCCCGGAACTGGGCATCGGGGTCGTGCGGCGTCCATGACTTGGAGCCGTGGTTCGCACGGCCCGGAAACAGGGCATGGACATTCTCTTGCGACGCATAGGCAGAGTCACGCGACTTGGAACGCATGGAGCGTTTGGCCATAAAAACTCCCGATGTGTGGTGAGAAGTGTGAACGAAGTGCGAGGGAGGTTCCGGAAAACCGGCCCTGGATGCAGTCGGCGAACGCAGTGCGATATGCACCAGTGCCTTTACCCCCGTATCATTCAGGCGAATCACGCCGCCTGTTCCTAGGCTATCTTTTTTTGCGCTGCGGTGTGTGAATTATCAAAGTCGGATTTGAGAAGGGGGTGTCATGCCCATCTATGGCCTGGACGGCGTGTCGCCGGAACTCGGCGACGGGTGCTGGGTCGCGCCCGACGCGGTGCTGATCGGCAGGGTGCGGCTGCTGCCGGGCGCCAGCGTCTGGTTCGGCGCGGTGCTGCGCGGTGACAATGACTGGATCACCATCGGGCCGGATTCCAACGTCCAGGATCATGCGGTGATCCATGCCGATCCCGGACAGCCGGTGACCATCGGGCGCGGCGTCACCATTGGCCACCGCGCCATCGTGCACAGTGCCAGTGTAGACGATCGCTGCCTGATTGGGATGGGGACGATCCTGCTCAACCGCGCCCATATCGGCGCCGGGTCGCTGGTGGGCGCGGGCGCGCTGGTGACGGAAGGCAAGACGTTCGAGGCCGGGCAGATGATCCTGGGATCGCCCGCCCGCGCGGTGCGGGCGCTGTCGGGCGAACAGGCGGACGGGATTGCGCGGTCGGCGCAGGTCTATGTCGCCAATGCCCGGCGTTACGCGGCGGGACTGGCCGAGCGGCGATAGGCGGACCAGGCACGTACTTTATTTTTCTGCCACGTTACGCACGGCATCGTTTCTTTGCCGCGCTATGCGCGGCGGGCAGCGCGTTTTTCGACGCCGTGGAACTCCACCGGGCGGCTCCACATCTTGCGGATGCGTGTGTCGCTTTCCGGCCCGAAGTTGAACCAGGCGGCCTTGTCATGCGCCGCATCCACGATGAACAGCGTGTCGATCTTGCCCAGCTTCTGCACCAGCGCGTTGCGGATGGTGTTGATGGAGGCGGTGCTGCGCAGCACCCAGGCCTGGGGCATGAAACGGTGCGCCTCGCCCAGGCTGAAAACCTCTTCCTCGATGCCGGTGATGGAACGCGACTTCATGTCGGCCACGATCACGAAATGCGCCGGTTCGTTCGTCTGGCTGTCGCTGTCGCCGCGGCCGAAACGGTGTGGTGCGGGCGCGGGTTCCGCTGCCGCAGCCGCCGCCACGGGCGCTTCGGCGGCGGACGATGCGGACTGGAACATCGGCGCCAGCGCGGCATCCTCAGATGCGGGATGAAACTGTTCTTCCCCGGCGCGCGCGACCAGCGAATGGTCGGCCAGGCGGTTTTCGGCATGGAATCCCTGCATCTGCTCCAGGCTGTAAGGCCCGTAGACTCGACCGCCGACGCTGATGGTCCAGGTTTCCGTCATGGCAGAACAACGCCGCTGCTGGGATTTCGCATCCCCAGCCTAGGCCTGAATGGTTACCCAAATGTTGCGGGAACCGGCACAAAAGGGCCGATGTGCTACTCGATGGCGTATTCGGTGACCGCCCAGCTTCCGTTCTGGAAGGTGAGGGTGAGGGTTTCCACGCTGGCCGCCTTGTGGGCGAACACCGTATCGAACCGGATCACGGCGATATTGCTGCGGCTGGCGTCGATGGATTTGAGGTCGCGGCTGGACATGGCGCCCAGCGGGGTCCGCAAGGCGCCCGCGCTTTTGGCCCAGTCTTCCGGCTTGTGGCGCGCCTTGAAGGCGGCGCCGGATTCCGCCCAGCTCTGCTGATAGTTCTTGTCGTCCACCAGGGTCAGCCATTGCCGGGCGCGATCGGCGGGCGCGGGCGTGGCGGCGGTGGCGCGGGCGGCCTGGGCCAGGGCCGGCGCGGCCGCCGGGGCCGAAACGGTCAGGACGAGCAGGGCGGTGACGATGGCCTTGGCGAGCATGAAACCCCTCGAATGCGTGAAAGTCCGTGCGGCAGGAAACGGACGGAACCCGCCAAGGTTCACACTGTGGTTCGCGCCGTCAATAGGCGCGCGACTTGACAGGCCTTGGCCTTAACCAGGGGCCTTAATAAGTACGCGCCTTGGGGGCGATATACTCCACATCGCTGGTCAGCGTGTAGGTATGCACCGGGCGGTAATCCATCCTGACCGCGCCCGTCTCCACATCCAGCCAGGCCAGGGTGTGCTTCATCCAGTTGGTATCGTCGCGCTGGGAGAAATCCTCGCGGGCATGCGCGCCGCGGCTTTCCTGGCGGTTGGCGGCGCCCGCCACCGTGACGGCGGCCTGCTGGATCAGGTTGTCGAACTCCAGCGTCTCCACCAGGTCGGTGTTCCAGATCAGCGAGCGGTCCTGGATGCCGACCTCGCCACGCCGCGCATAGATCTCCGCGATGCGTTTCTTGCCCTGTTCCAGGCTTTCGCCGGTGCGGAACACGGCGGCGTCTTCCTGCATGGCCTTCTGCATGGCGGCGCGCAGCACGGCGGTGGGCGTCGGCCCCTTGGCGTGGCGCAGGCGGTCGAAGCGGGCCAGCGCGGCCTCGCCCGCATCCTTGGCGAGTTCGTGATGGCCCTTGACGCCTTCCAGTTCCTGCGCCGCCTGGACACCGGCCGCCTTGCCGAACACCACCAGGTCGATCAGCGAGTTGGAGCCCAGCCGGTTGGCGCCATGCACCGAGACGCAGGCCGCTTCGCCCACCGCCATCAGGCCGTGCACGACGGAGTCGGGATTGCCGTCCTTGAGCGTCAGCACATCGCCGGTATAGGCGCAGGGAATGCCGCCCATATTGTAATGCACGGTGGGCAGCACCGGGATCGGCTCGCGGGTCACATCCACGCCCGCGAAGATACGCGCGCTTTCCGAAATGCCGGGCAGGCGTTCATGGATGATCTTGGGGTCCAGGTGCGACAGGTGCAGGTGGATATGGTCCTTGTTCGGGCCGACGCCGCGGCCCTCGCGGATCTCGATGGTCATGGCGCGGCTGACCACGTCGCGCGAGGCCAGGTCCTTGGCGTTGGGGGCATAGCGCTCCATGAAGCGCTCGCCTTCCGAATTGGTCAGGTAGCCGCCTTCGCCGCGCACGCCTTCGGTGATCAGCACGCCCGCGCCGAAGATGCCGGTGGGATGGAACTGGACGAACTCCATGTCCTGCAACGGCAGGCCCGCGCGCAGCACCATCGCATTGCCATCGCCGGTCTGGGTATGGGCGCCGGTGCAGCTCGCATAGGCGCGGCCATAGCCGCCAGTCGCCAGGATCACCTTGTGGGCGCGGAAGCGGTGGATCGCGCCGTCATCCAGGTTCCAGGCCATCACGCCGCGGCAGGCGCCGTCTTCCATGATGAGGTCGAGGGCGAAATACTCGATGAAGAAATTGACCTCGTGCTTGACGCACTGGCCGTACAGGGTGTGCAGCATGGCATGGCCGGTGCGGTCGGCGGCGGCGCA
>DASTMN010000012.1:0-11355 GCA_035714165.1 Rhizomicrobium sp. | reverse complement strand
CTGGCCTCGCTGCAGGGCTATGAGATTTCCGATTACGGCTACCAGCTCGGCCGCCATTGGGGCATCGGCCAGAAGACGCTGAACAACGGCGCGCTGTTCATCATCGCGCCGAACGAGAAGCGGGTGCGGATTGAGGTCGGCTATGGCCTGGAACCGATCCTGACCGACGCCTTCTCCTCGGTCATCATCCAGGGGCAGGTGCTGCCGCGTTTCCGCCAGGGCGATTTCAACGGCGGCGTGGTGGCGGGCACGGACGCGCTGGTGGCGCAACTGTCGCTGGAACGGTCCGAGGCCGAGGCGCGGGCCGCCGCCGCCGCGCGGCAGGGCGGGGGCCAGCAGCAGGGGGAAATGCCCACCTGGCTGGTGATACTGATCTTCTTCGGCATTTTCGGCGTCATCCTTTTCACCTCCGCCATGGATGGCGGTGGCGGGCGCGGTTTCGGCGGCGGGCGGCGCGGCGGTTATGGCGGCGGCTTTGGCGGTGGCGGTTTCGGAGGCGGCTGGCGCGGCGGCGGTGGATTTGGCGGAGGCGGCGGCAGCTTCGGCGGCGGCGGCTCGTCGGGAAGCTGGTGAGGAGGGTGGCATGATCTCGCATCAGGACCAGGCCCGGATCACGGCGGCCATTGTCGAGGTGGAAAAGCAGACGCGGGGCGAAGTCTTCTGCGTGCTGGCGCGGGAGGTCTCGCGCTACCGCGAGGTGCCGCTGCTCTGGGCGGCGGCGGCGGGCTTCATCGTGCCGCCGCTGTTCGTGGTGGCGGGGCTGCACCGGCTGGCGCTGGCCTCCATCTTCACCAGCTGGACCGACGACAGCGCCCGCGCCATGGAGGGGCTGATCCTGCGCGCCCTGACCAGCTACAGCCTGTTGCAGGCGGGCATTTTTGCCTGCGTCGCGCTGGTGGTGGGCATTCCGTCGGTGCGGCGGCGCCTGACGCCATCCATCCTCAAGCGCCGCCGGGTGCGCGCGGCGGCCCGCCGCCATTTCGCCGCGACCGGCGCGCGGCTGTCGGATTCCGAGCCGCATGTCCTGATCTTTGCCTCCTTCGCCGACCGCAAGGTGGAGATCGTCGCCCATGCCAATATCCACCAGGCCGTGGGGACCGCGCCCTGGGACGCGGCGGTGGCGGCGGTGACGCAGGGCATGACATCGGGTCATGCGGGCGACGGCTTCGTGAAGGCGGTGGAAATCTGCGGCGCGGCGCTGGCGCAGCACTTCCCCTCCGATGGGGTGACGCGCGACCGGTTGCCCAACACCTTGCAGCAGATTTAGACTGCCACAAACGACAAGCCGCCAAGCGGGCGGCATACAGGGGAACGCCATGAAGACCATCACCCGCAAGACCGTCCTGCGGTCTCTCGCCGCCACCTGCCTGCTGGCGCTGCCGCTTCCGGCCCATGCCCAGGCCATGATGAAAGCCGCGGCGGGCGCGCCAAAGGTGGTGCGCCTGGATTCGGCGCTGGATGCGGTGATCGTGCCCGGCACGGTGGTGGGGCGCGTCGCGGGCGGCTTTATCTTCACCGAAGGCCCGATGTGGAAGGACGGACTGCTCTGGTTCTCCGATGTGCGCGCCAACAAGGTCCGTACCCTCAACCGGCTGGGCCGGGTGGATGTGGTGCTGAACGATTCCGGCGGCATCAAAAATGCGCCGGTGACCGCCAATTTCGGCTCCAACGGCATGGTCACCGACAAGGATGGCAGCATCCTGCTCACCCGCATGGGCATCGGCACGATCGAGCGGATGGACGACAAGGGCAACCTCAAGCCCTTCCTTTCCAGGTATGAAGGCAAGCGGCTGAACAGCCCCAACGACCTGGTGTTCGCCAAGGACGGCGCGCTGTGGTTCACCGATCCCAGCTTCGGCCTGCCCAAGATGGATGCCGACCCCAAGAAAGAGATCAAGTTCAACGGCGTCTATCGCTATGCGGGCGGCAAGCTGGCGGCGATGGTCACCGACATGAAGGCGCCCAACGGCATCGGCATCTCGCCCGACCAGAAGACGCTCTATGTCTCCAACTCGCTGCCCGATGCGGTGATCCGCGCCTGGACCATCGGCGCGGGCGGCGCGCTGTCCAATCCGCGCATCTTCTACACCTGGCCCAAGGATGCCAAAGGCCCGGCGGGCGGCGTGCCGGACGGGCTGAAGGTGGACAGCGCGGGCAATGTCTGGGCCACCGGCCTGGACGGCGTCTCCATCCTGTCGCCGCAGGGCAAGCTGCTGGGCCGCATCGAACTGCCGGAGGTTGCCGCCAACCTTGCTTTCGCGGAGGACGGCAGGACAGTGTTCATCACCGCTTCCACCAGCATCTATCGCCTCTCGTCGAAGATTCCGGGCGAGATCCCGATGTATTACCGCAAATAGGCGGTCAGCGGGCGGCGGCTTCCAGCGCCAGCAGGTGCGCCTTGGCTTTCAGGCCGCCGGCGAAGCCGGTCAGCTTGCCGTTCGTGCCGATCACCCGGTGGCAGGGCGCGATGATCGAGATGGGATTTCTGCCATTGGCCGCGCCCACGGCGCGCACCGCCCTGGGATTGTTCAACTGGCGGGCGATTTGGGCATAGCTGCGGGTCTGGCCGAAGGGGATGGTCAGCAGTGCGCGCCAGACCTGTTTCTGGAAATCGGTGCCCTGAAAATCCAGCGGCACGGAGAAGCGGGTGCGCTTGCCCGCGAAATATTCGCCCAGTTGCCGCTCGGTCTCCCGCAGCACGGGATGGTCCGGGGCCTGTTTCACGATGTTCAGCCGCACCCGTTTGGGATCGTCCTTCTCCCACAGGATGGCGGCCAGGCCGTTTTCGCCCGCCACCAGCGTCAGCCGTCCGACGGGCGAGGGGATGGTCTTTGCCACATGACGCGGGGCGGGCATGGGTGTTGCGTCTTTCATGCCCGCAAGCATAACGCAGCCGCGCCCCGGTGAAAGCCGTCCGCCCTATCGAACGGGGAAAGTGACAGCCTGGATTGGGCTAGAAGGCGTTGGCGGCGACCGCCTGGAAGGCCCTTTTGGTGTCCATGTCCTTGGCGACCCCGATCACCATCAGTTCCAGGGGCGCGGAACCGGCCTTGAAGGACTTGGCCTGGCCCAGGTCCACCGGGATCGCGTCGCCCTTTTTGATCGCGGCCGTCTCGCCATTCACGGTCACGCTGCCTTCGCCGGAGATGACGTAATAGGCCTCGCTCATGTCGGGCGTGCGGCTGGTGGCGGTGGCGGCGCCGGGCGCGACCTGCACATGATCCAGATAGGCCCAGGGGGTGTAGAACACGCTGGGGCCCAGGGCGCGGCGGCGCGAAACGCCGTCCTGGCCCGCCACCGGCTTCAGCAAAGCCTTGTCCAGCTTCATGGTGATGAATTGCGGCACCGGGTCCAGCGCCGCGCCCTCGCGCGTGTCGCCCAGGTCGAAATTGTCATAGGTCTTGGAGGTGCCGACATTGATGTTCATCCACTCCACCGGCTTGTCGCCGGGGTTGTAGATGGCATGCGAGGATCCCATGCGGTTGGGCGCGCCCGCCGGGCCGGACAGGCGCGCGGTGCGGCCGTTGACGGTGAACTCGGCCTCGCCGTCCAGGATGACGAACATCTCCTCGCACTGGTTGTGGAAATGCTGGCCGATGCCGCCCTTGGGCTTGAGGAAGCCGCGATGCAGGAAGATGAAATTGGTGGACAGCGTCTTGGCGTCCATCAGACCCATGAAGTTCATGCTGCCCGCGCCGCCATGCACGGCCTTCAGGTCGCGGGTCTTGGCCGGGTCGTAATGGCTGATGCGGTCGGCCAGGGTTTGCGCCAGGACCGGCGTGGCCGACAGCAGACTGCCCACAAGACATCCCATCAGGATTGGCCGTTTCATGGCGATTTCTCCCTTGCCGGGCCACATGGGCCGGTTCCCATTCTTTTGAAGTTCCATACCATATCCGCATATCCGCGCCCAACAGGGCGTCCGGCCGCGCCATACCGTCCATTTCCGCCCTTTTTCCGGGGTGCCGGCTCGGTACGGTTCCGTGCGGAGGGAGGGTTTTCCCTATTTTCCCAGTCCTGCTAGAAAACAGGATGACAGTTGTTCCCGGTTTTCAGGTTGACCTCACCAATTGCGAGCGGGAGCCAATTCATGTGCTGGGCAATATACAGCCCTTTGGCTTCCTGATCGCCGTATCCGCCGACTGGCTGGTCAGCCGCGCCTCGGAAAATCTGGCGAACTTCATCGGCATGGCCGCCGATGCGGCGCTGGGCAGGCCCCTGAACGACCTTTTCAGTAAAAAGGCGCTACACGCCATCCGCAACCGGGTGACGCTGCTGCGCGGGCCTGACGCCGTGGAACGGCTGTTCGGCCTGGCGCTCCAGGACGGCGGCCCGGATTTCGACGTGGCGCTGCATTTTTCCGGCAACCAGATCGTGATCGAGGCCGAGCCTGCCGTGCAGGAGGAGCTTGAGGCCAGCGCGATGGTGCGCGCGATGATCGCGCGGCTGTCGCAATGCGACGGTATGACGGCCTATCTGCGCGAGGGCGCGCGCCAGGTGAAGGCGCTGACGGGATTTGACCGCGTCATGGTCTATCGTTTCGACGAGCAGGGCGCGGGCGAGGTCGTGGCCGAGGCGCTGTCGCCCGGCGTGGAGTCCTTCCTGGGGCTGCACTATCCCGCAAGCGACATTCCGGCCCAGGCACGCAGGCTGTATCTGCGCAACATCTTCCGCGTCATCGCCGATGTGGGCGCCGTGCCGGTTCCCGTGCGCCCGGCGCTGGATTCGCATGGCCAGGCGCTCGACCAGTCGCTGTCGGTATTGCGCGCCGTCTCGCCCATCCATGTCGAGTACCTGCGCAACATGGGCGTGGCGGCGTCGCTGTCCATCTCGATCATCGTGGACGGCCGGCTGTGGGGCCTTTTCGCCTGCCACCATTATGCGCCGCGCCTGCCGAGTTTCGCCTATCGCACGGCGGCCGAACTGTTCGGCCAGATGTTCTCGCTGATGCTGGAAAGCCGCGAGCGGCGCGAGACCGCCGAGTATGAGGCCCGTGCCCGCGCCGTGGCGGACCGCCTGATGGCCACGGTGGCGCAGGACGGCGACCTGCTCAACAATGCCGCCTGGATCGGCGACATGGTGTTCGACACCATTCCCGCCGACGGCGTGGGCGTGTTTCTGGACGGGGCGATTTCCCTTTCGGGCCTGACCCCGGGCCGTGCGGAATTTTCCGAGATCGTGCGGCTGTTGAACCAGTCCGCCGCAGGGGAGATATTCTCGACCAATTCCATCCAGTCGCTGCTGCCATCGGCGGCCGCCTATGCCGACCTTGCCGCGGGCCTGATCGCCATCCCGTTGTCCCGCAGCCCGCGCGACTATGTGGTGCTGTTCCGCAGCGAGCAGCTGCGTTCGGTGCGGTGGGCCGGCAATCCGGAAAAGCCGGTGGAGCTTGGCCCCAATGGCGCGCGGCTGACACCGCGCAAGAGCTTTGAACTTTGGTCGCAGCTGGTCAAGGGCCAGTCGCTGCCCTTCACCGCGGCGGAACGCCGGGTCGCCCAGACGCTTCGCACCGGCATGCTGGAAGTGCTGGTGCGGCTTTCGGAAGCCGCGGGGCAGGAGCGTGCGCGTGCCCATGAACGCCAGGAACTGTTGATCGCCGAATTGAATCACCGTGTGCGGAATATCCTGGCGCTGATCCGGGGCCTGGTCTCCCAGTCGCGCCAGGCGGGCAGGCAATCGGTCGAGGCGTTCATCAGCACCCTGGACGACCGCATCCGCGCCCTTGCCCGCGCCCATGACCAGATCACGGCCGACCGCTGGGGACCGGCGCGGCTGGTGGACCTGATCGAGACCGAGGCGGGCGCCTATCTGGGCGGGAAGCGCGACCGGGTGACCCTGAACGGCCCCAATCTGCTGATCCAGCCTTCCGCATTCACCACCGTGGCGCTGGTGCTGCACGAACTGATGACCAACGCCGCCAAGTATGGCGCCCTGTCCGACAGTGGCGTGGTCACCGTTTCCTGGCGGCAGGATTCCGAGGGCAGTCTTCTGCTGGACTGGGTCGAAGCCGGCGGTCCCGCCGTCACCGCGCCCAGCCGCCGGGGATTTGGCAGCACGATTATCGAACAGTCCATACCGTTCGACCTGGGCGGACGGGCGGAGGTTGAATACCGGATCACCGGCATCCAGGCCCGTTTTTGCATACCGTCGCGCCATGTTGCCGGGCTGGCGCACGGGGACGGCGAACCCATGCGCGTTGCGGAGCCGCCGCCCGGAGGGCCGCTGCTGGCGGGCAAGTCGGTCCTGCTCGTGGAAGACAGCATGATCATCGCGCTGGACGCCGAGGATATGTTGCGCCAGCTGGGCGCCGGCAGCGTCACCACGGCCGCCAGCGTGGCGCGCGCGCAGGCGGCGCTGCGGGAGGAGCATTTCGATTTTGCGCTGATGGATGTGAATCTCGGCACGGAAACCAGCGTGGTGCTGGCCGCCGAACTTGAGCGCCGGAACGTGGCCTTCATCTTTGCAACCGGATATGGTGAAAAGGGTCTGCTGTCGGGGCATGGCGATGTGCCGTTGATCAACAAGCCTTATGGCGTGGAACATGTGCTGGGGGCGCTGGCCAAGCTGGGCTTCCGGTGAGTTTTCCGGCTGCCCTGCCGTCCATGCGCGCCCGGTTGCGCGCCGCGACCGACGACGTGCACCAGGCGCTGCATCATGCCGCGCCGTTCGCGGCCATCGCCGAAGGGCGGGCGACGCCGGAGGCGTATGGCGCGGTGCTCCGGTTTCTGCATCGCTATCATGCGGGCATGACGCAATCCTGCGCGCGTGGCGCGGCGGCGCTGTCCATGCCGCGCCTGGGCGACGTCCATGCCGCGCGGGTGGCTGCCCTGGCCGGGGATTTGGCGGATATGGGAATGGAGCCGGGCTTCGCGCCGCCGCCGGAATTGCATGACGACGATTTCTGCATCGGAATTCTCTACACGGTGCAGGGCTCCACGCTGGGCGGCAGGGTCATTTACCGGCAACTGGACAGCCTGCTGCCGGACGCTGCGGGCCGCCATTTCTTCCGGGGATTTCCCGAGGACGGCCGCGACTGGCAAGCGCTTTGCGCCGCGCTGGATTCCTGCCGTGCCGCGCCCGCCGCGCTGGAAGCGGGCGCGAAACATGCCTTTGCCCGGTTCGCCGCGATGCTGGAGACTGGTGCCGGATGAGGGGATTGAACCCCCGACCTTCGGTTTACAAAACCGCTGCTCTACCGCTGAGCTAATCCGGCATCGAGGCCGATCAAATACTGAGCTTCGCCGGTTTAGGCAACCGGGGCGCCAGCCTTCCAGATCCCATATGCGTTGACCTAGCGCGGACGCCCGGCATCGCCGGCATCAAAGGCATAAGTGTAGCGCCAGCGCTTTTCGCCGCCCGGGGGCACATCCAGGGCGATGAAAGGCTCCACCGACTGCACCGTGTCCAGCGAAAAGACGTTCAGCCGGGTGATGGGCGCGTCGCCGGTCATGGTGACGCCCGCGCCGGTCCTGTCCGCGATGCGGATGTCGTAATCGGCGGGCGTCGAGCCGAAGCCGGTCAGCAGAAAGGACACGCGCTCCTTGTAGGCCTGGGGCCGCAGATAGGTGAAGCCTTTTTCGTCCAGCCGGATCAGGTCGGCGGCGGGCGGCTTTTCGGCGGCCACGCGAAAGGGAAAGCGCACCGTGATCCCGTCATTGCCGGGCGTCAGCCGCAGGAAATTATGGTCATAGACCGTGGTGCGGATGGGCTTGGTGCCGGTGTTGCGCAGGACATGCGCTATCTCCATCCGCGCCGTGCCCGGCACCAGCCGCAGGGTCTTTTCATAGACATAGCTGTAGCCGGACGGCGCATCGGTGATGACTTGCGTGAAGGTCACGCTGTCCCGCGTGCGGCGCATTGTGCGCTTGCCCCAGTCGGCGATTTCGTAGTGCCAGTATTTGTCATAGGTCTGGTTGCCGGGACGGCGCAGCGCGCCGACGCCGATCTTGAGGAACAGTTCTCCCGGTTTCGCCTCCTCGAATCCAATGACGGCGAATTCCTCCACCGGCCCGGTGGCGGCGCTGTCCGGCCCCGCCACCAGCCCGTCATCGGTATAGGTATAGTCCAGCACTTCCGGCGCGGTGCGGCTGAACCAGGGGCCGTAAAACGCGCGGCCATCCGCCACAAGGCTGGTGATGACGCCCGCCTGGTCGAAACGGGTACCGCGAAAAAAGCCGCGCTTCAGGTCGGGCACCGCCACCTGCATGGTGATCCGGCTGTTGCGCAGGGTGACGCGCGGCGCATCCCGCAGCGCGTCTTCGACGGGGTAGCTGCGCGCGGGCGGCGGCTGGACGGGCTGGGCCGTCGCGCTGCCCGCCGCCAGCAGGAGCATCAGCAGGACATATCTCATTGCGTGTCCCCGGGACCGAAGAAATCATAGGTATAGGTCCAGCGCCTGCTTTCGCCCGGCTGGAGCGCGATGGCGATATATGGCTCCCAGCTGAAATTGGTGTGGGTGGACCACATGTTGATCCGCGCGATGGGCTGGTCGGCGCGCATGCGCTGGCCGAATCCGGTGGCGGTGTTGACCACGCGGAAATCGTAATCCTCCGCCGTGGGGCCGAAGCCGGTGAACGGGCTTTGCACCGTGTCGCCGGGTTTCAGCGCCGCCACATAGCGCAGGGTCTTGCCTTCCACCACGGCCAGTTCCTGCTGCAACGGCTTTTCGTTGGTCAGCGCGAAGGGCGCGGTCAGCCGGATATGTGCGTTGCCGGGACTGAGAGTGAGGAAATTGTGGTTGAAGACGGTGGTGGCGATGGGCTTTGTGCCGGTATTGGTCAGCAGGTGGGAAATGACCATGCGCGGCTGTCCAGGCACGATTTCCACCCGCTTGTCGTAATGATAGCCATAGCCTGACAGGGGATCGTCAAGGTCGTGGGTGAAGGTGGCGCCGGTGGCGGTCACCGTGAAACCGCGCCTGCCGTCATTCAGGCCGGGCAGGGTGGGGAAGCGCAGCGGATCGTCACTGTCGCGACGGAAAATCCCGATCCCCGGCTTGAGAAAACGTCCGCCCATTCCAGCTTCTGCGAACCCGACGGCGGCGAATTCCTCCACCGGGCCGCTGACCGCGCAGCAGGCCGTCACCGTGCCCGGCGGCTGGCGGGAGGTATCGCGCGGATCGGTGACGAAACGATCGAACCACCAGTCGCTGTAATCCTGCCCTTTGTAAGTGACATGCATCACGATCCCGGCATGGTCGAAGCGGGTGCCGCGATACATGGCATGATCGCCAGGCGGGAATATGGTGGCACGCAGGATGCCGTTGCCGATGACGTGATGCGGCCGTTCATCCAGTGCGCTGGCGGGCTGGGTTTGAGGCAGGCCCTGCGCCTGCGCCGCACCGGCGCAAAGCAGGATGGCCAGGGCCGCCAGACGCGTCACTTCTCCCCAGGCCCGAAGAAGTCGTAGGTCAGGGTCCAGCTCTTGCTCTCGCCCGGCTGGAGGGCGATGCCGACATAGGGTTCCCAGCTGAAATTGCTGCTGACCGACCACATGGCGATGCGGGCGATGGGCTGGTCGGCGCGGATGCGCTGGCCGAAGCCGGATTTGGTCGCCGTCACCGTGAAATCGAAATCGCTGGCTGACGTGCCATAGCCGGTGAAGGGCGAGGTCACGGATTGTTGCCCTGTCATGGTGCCGACATAGCGCAGGGTGTTGCCTTCCACTTTCGCCAGCGCGGGATTCAGCGGGCGCTCGTTCTTCAGGGCGAAGGGCGCCTTCAGTTCGATGCCTTCATTGCCCGGCGTCAGGGTCAGGAAGTTGTGCGCATAGACGGCTGTGGTGAGCGGCTTGCGGCCCGTATTCTTCAGGGTGTGGGAAATGGTCATCTGGCTGCCGCTGACCAGCGTCACTGTCTTCACATAGTCATAGCCATAGCCGGACCTGTCGTTCAGAACATGGCGGAAGCGGATGCTATCCTTGCCGCGGCTGGTGCTGCGCTTGCCGGGATTGGTGACCGTGTAGTTCAGGGCATGGTCGTATGTGTCGTCGTTGCGCCTCAGCATGCCGACGCCGATCTTGAGGAAGTCGCCGCCCTTGCCCGCCTCGGCATAGCCGATATCGTCGAACTCCTCCGCCGGGCCGGTCACCGAACAGCAGGTATGGGCGATGATGGTGCCGTCCGGCTCATAGGTGAAATCATGGACGTTGGCCGAGATGCCCTTGAACCAGTAATCGGCATAGACCTGCCCCTTATAGGTGGCATGGGTGACGATGCCCGCATGGTCGAAGCGGGTGCCGCGATAGAAGCCGAACGGCACCGGCAGATAGACGCGGGCGCTGAGATCGCCCTTGGACAGGGTCACATGGGGAAAATTGTCCAGCACGCTGGCGGGCGAGACGGTCCCGGCGGGCGGGGCCGGGCGCTGGGCTTGCGCCTCAGTCGTGGCCAGGGCGGCGGCCAGAGTGGCGGCCGACAGGATCGCCGCCAGGATCAGGCTGTTTTTGAAATGCTTTCCGGCCATATCATCCCCCTCGCTTCCGGTTCCGTCCCCTTGTATGAGGACTTGTAGGCAACGACTTTGGCACGATTCAGCAGACCATGAAACGCATCCTGATCACCTCCGCCATCCCCTATGTCGCGGGGGTCAAGCATCTGGGCAACCTGGTGGGGTCCATGCTCCCGGCGGACATTTTCGCCCGCTATTGCCGCAGCCGGGGCTATGACACCCTGGCCATCTGCGCCACCGACGAGCATGGCGCGCCTGTTGAACTGGCGGCGCTGGAGGAGGGGCTGCCGGTCGCCGACTATGCCGCCAAGTGGCATGCGGTGCAGAAGGATCTGGGCGACCGTTTCGGGCTGAGCTGGGACAATTTCGGGCGCTCCTCCTCGCCGCAGAACCATGAACTGACCCTGCATTTCGCCCGCCAGCTCTGGAAGAATGGCTGGCTGGAACTGCGGACCACCAAGCAGGCCTATTCGGCCACCGACAACCGCTTCCTGCCGGACCGTTATGTGATCGGCACCTGCCCGCATTGCGGCTATGAACGGGCGCGCGGCGACCAGTGCGAAAACTGCACCCGCGTGCTGGACCCGATCGACCTCATCAAGCCGCGTTCGGCGGTTTCGGGCGCGCAGGATATCGAGATCCGCGATTCCACCCACCTGTTTCTCAAGCAGTCGCAGTTTTCCGGCAGGTTGCGGGACTGGATCGACAGCCACAAGGCGGACTGGCCGTCGCTGGTCACCTCGATCGCCTACAAGTGGCTGGACGAGGGGCTTCAGGATCGCGGCATCACCCGCGACCTGGAATGGGGCATTCCCGTGCCCGACGACATCGCCGACGGCGCGCTCAAGGGCAAGGTCTTCTATGTCTGGTTCGACGCGCCCATCGAATATATCGCCGCCACCAAGGA
>DASTMN010000011.1:0-29989 GCA_035714165.1 Rhizomicrobium sp. | reverse complement strand
GGCCGTTCTGAAAAAATCCTTCGCCCTGACCGATCGCGAGGCCGAGGTCCTGGGCTGGCTGTCCAAGGGCAAGTCCAACCGGGACATCGCGGTGATCCTGGATTGCAGCCCCCGCACCGTGAACAAGCACCTGGAGCAGATCTATTCCAAGCTGCAGGTCGAAAACCGCACCGCCGCGGCGATGCGGGCCATCCATGTCCTCAGCACCAACTAGAGTAGGCCCATGCCGGAACGGAACGCCTCCGGCGGCCAACCTCTAAGTTACTGAAACAGGTGATAGAAATGATGGTGGTGGTCGCAGTCCTAGCGAACGGGTCTTTGCTCAGCAATTCCCTGCTATCAGGGAAAATTCCAAAATTGGGCGGAAAAATTCGCTGCAAATGGCAGCCAGGGCCGCTTTTCTTTAAACATTCCCGCCGGTTACTGGGAAATTGCGCGCTTGCCGGAGCAGGGAAAATTCGGCGCCTGAGCAGGGATTTAAATCGGGCCTTCAGGGAAATGTGGCGCCATTGCCGGCACCTGCAGGCCGGCGCCGTTTGGCCGTAGCAACCGGCAAACTTTACTGCGGCAACACCGCCAGTGGCGCCATTGTTGCGCTGCCGTCCATGCCGCGAAGTATCACCTGTTCGCCAATTTTAGCAAAACGTCGGCATGGCAGGGCTCGCCGAGCCGACACCAACAAGCCAGATTCTTCTTTCGCAGCGGCTCGAGCAGATCCGGGTCCTTTGATAGGCGAAGCAGCAATTCCAGTCGGAAGCGCTTCACAGCCTCAGCTGCGTTCGGGATCCCCGGCGTCCCGACCACAAACGGGTTGCCCCATTTCCCCGGTCGCGACACACGAGCTGCCGGAAGACCGTTCCGACCGCGACTCAGCTGCTGCAGGTCAAAGCCGGCGCGGCGCGAGAGCTGTAGTCGGACGGGGTATTCCATCGAGCAATGCTTCCAGGCGCGGTAGCCACTGACCAAAATATTTCTTAATGCCGGTTGACTGCAAAATCAGTTTCTACAAACTCTCTTCTAAGGCGACTCGCTAGGGAGTGTACTTCCGAGTGAGTTTTTCCAGGGAGGTTCAGACCTCCTGCGTAGTAGATGCCAAGCGGCATCTACTATGGCGGTGCCACTCCTTTCCAACATTGTTAGTCGGAACCGGACGCCACATGCGTCCCAGGGAGAGTGCGCCATGACGAAACCTGCGAGAGCAGTCGAAGACGTATTGATAGCCGACCTGAAGTCGGCACCCAGAAACGCGCGGACACATAGCGAAGCGCAGATCGGGCTCATTGCCAAATCTATAGAGAAATTCGGATTCACCAATCCTGTCCTCACAGATCGACACCACAATGTGATTGCCGGCCACGGCAGAATCGCAGCCGCCCGCAAGCTTGGATGGTTCAGCGTTCCCTGCTTGCAGGTTCGGGAGATGACTGACGATCAGAAGCGCGCTTACTTAATCGCAGATAATCGCCTCGCGGAACGCGCCGGTTGGGATAAGGAAATCCTCGCGATAGAATTCCAGGCCCTGTTGGACCATGACTTCGACTTGGACATCATCGGGTTTGACCAAGTTGAAATCGATCAAATCCTCACACTGGAGACCGACGTTCAAAATGACGCACTAGCACCCGAAAACGAAGTTCCTGAAGCCCAGCCGGAAATGCCGGTAAGCCGTGAGGGCGATCTATGGATGCTGGGCCGACACCTCCTGCTATGCGCTGATGCGCGTGAGATAGGGTCCTTTCACCGGCTGCTGGGCGATGGCCGCGCCGACATGGTATTCGGGGATCCGCCGTACAATGTTCCGATAAATGGCCATGTCTCCGGCCTGGGCGCCACTCGTCACAGAGAATTCGCCGTGGCCTCGGGCGAGATGTCGGCTCCAGCGTTCACCGACTTTCTGGCGAAGACGTTAAGCAATACGGCGGCTGTATGCCGGGACGGCGCCATTGCATTCGTCTGTATGGATTGGCGTCACATGGGTGAAATGGAAGCAGCCGGTCGGGCAGCATTTTCGGAACTCAAAAATCTGTGCGTCTGGACCAAGACAAATGGGGGAATGGGTACATTCTATCGTTCTAAACATGAGCTTGTATTCGTGTGGAAGGTGGGAAGTGCGCCGCATACAAATACTTTCGGCCTTGGGGACAAAGGTCGTTATCGGACAAACGTCTGGTCATACGCCGGTGTGAACACGTTTAAAGCCGAGCGCATGGAAGAAATCTCTCTTCACCCGACAGTCAAACCAGTCGCTTTGGTTGCCGACGCAATTCGGGACGTAACAAATCGTGGTGACTGTGTTCTCGACCCCTTCGGCGGTTCCGGCACAACTCTTATAGCGGCCCATACGACGGGACGCGTGGCGAGAATAATGGAGATAGATCCGATTTATTGCGACGTCATGATCCGCCGGTTCGAGAAGTTGACAGGAAAGATGGCAACCCACGCCGAGACCGGGTCTACATTCGAACAGGTTTGCATCACACGTCGGCAAAATGGTTCGGCTGGTGGGACGCCTCCGCCTGCGTGCCCGCCACCTGAAACTTGGGCGAGGCCGTGGCCCCAGCAGGGAGCCGCGAAATGAGCGATGAAGGCAATGACTCCGATTATAAAGTCGGCTATCGCAAACCACCTCGGAAGAGCCAGTTTCAAAAGGGCGTGTCAGGCAATCCTCGTGGCCGCCGCCCGAAAATCGAACCGTCGCGTACACGACTGCAGCATCAATTGGATTTTCTTTCCATCAGTGAAGCACTCATTACTGTTACCTTGAATGGAAAGCGGCAGACGATTTCCGGCTTTGAGGCTGTTGTGTGGAAGCTTCAGCAAAAAGCCATAAGCGGCGATAAGCACGCGATGGAATGTCGAAAACGCTGCTGCGATTTTGGCACGGGGCGATCGTCTTCCTTGGGTGGACTGGGCCCGGCTTGCAAAACTTGGTGCGACCAAAGCCGACGAGGCTCTCTTTGCGGACGTGAAGGCGGCAGCGGCCGCGCATTTGCGCCACCCCGGTTTGCGCCAGGATCTAGAGAATTTCATTCGTCAGCAGTTCGCCTGCGCGGCTCAGTGTCTCCAGGATTATTCCGAATATAAGCGTGTGCGTGGTCTCGTCGATTTTGTCGATCAGGAAATGCTTGCGCTTGAGATATTGCGAAATCCAGCAAACCAAGACCGGCTCCGCGAAATGATCGGGGCAGTATTTGTGGACGAGTATCAGGATTCAAGCCCGATCCAGATCGCCATTTTCTCGGCGTTCGCGGCGATCGCCCCGGTGAATGTCTGGGTCGGCGATCCTAAACAGTCCATTTACGGGTTTCGTGATGCAGACCCTGCCCTCACACAAGCCGCCGCCCGGGCGATCACCACCAACACGAGCGGTTCGTTCGAGTTTCTGCGCAAGTCATACCGATGCCGGCCGATGCTCGGTGCCGCAATCAATGCCGCCTTCGAACCGAACTTCCGCCGCATCGGCATGAGTGCGGAAGAGATCACTTTTGATGCCTATGAGCGCACGGAAACATTTGAGGAAGGCTCGCCGCTTTCTGTGTGGCCGCTGACCGGGAAGAAAAAGGAGGAACGGACCGACGAACTTGCCGCTCGGATCGCAGGAATTCTGCGGGACGCTGCCGGCTGGCCTGTCACACCCAAAAAAGGGCCGGTCCGGCCGGCGCGCGGTAGCGACATTGCGGTCCTTTGCCGGTCCAATAGCCAGGTCCTGCAACTGGCCGCCGCATTGGCGTCACGTGGGGTAAAGGTTGCGGTGGAGCGTTCCGGGCTTCTGGACCAGCCCGAAATTGAACTCGGCTTGGCAGCGCTCCGTTGGGTCACCGACCCGACTGACAGCCTTGCTCTGGCGGAAATCGCCCGTTTTGTCAGCGGTGAAGATAGATGGGTAACCGCCGCCTTCGAACAGGATAGCATCACCGCCTTGGAGGCGGATATTCCCTTTGCCGGGCAGCTGAAAGAACTACGAGCTCTGGCGCCGCAGCTTACACCCGCGGAAATGTTCGATGGCGTGCTGCATGTGGAAGGACTGCTCGCGACGATGGTGCGCTGGGGCGCAATGGAGCAGCGGCTTGCGAACCTCGAAGCCGTGCGGTCGCTTTTGGAGGCCTATCAGGAGGAGCAGCGTTCTGAACGACAAGCAGTAACACTCTCAAGCGCGTGTGACTGGCTAATTAACCGGGAAAGCCCCGCGCAGCCACAGAGTCGGGATCCCGAGGCGGTGAACGTCCTGACCTATCACGGCGCCAAAGGCCTGGAGTGGCCCATAATTATTCTTGCCGAACTCGACGCGAAGGCAAAAGGCGATCCATTCGGCATTTACGCTGAGGAAATCTCGGCCCCGGAGTGGCAAGACCCGCTGGCGGGGCGGATATTGCGTTATTGGCTTTGGCCATACGGCGCCCAGTCGACCGGCGTCGGGTTGGATGTCGAAGCCGCTCAAAGTCCTGAAGGCGTTCGGGCACTTGAAGAAGAGCGACTGGAGCGAACCCGCTTACTTTATGTGGGCATGACGCGCGCACGCGATCACATGGCCTTAGCAGTCACGGGCGGCTCTGATTGGTTGAATGAACTTCGTAGTGACGATGGGGTACCGCTGGTCGGAATTACAGCCACCCAGTTAAAGATAGGTGCTTCGACATTCGCTTTGAGGCCGGTGCCCGACCGCGTGGACAGTGAAGGATCGTCGCCAGAGCAAGAGTATATGGGCCCGACAACCGTGCGCTGCGAGCATCCATCGTTGCGGTTGCGCCCGAGCGGCGAGACCTTCCAAGGCGACTTGCGTATTGTGGAAACCGTTCCGTTGGGGTCCCGGATCACCCTTGTTGGAGATCCTGATCTGCAGGCGGTCGGTGAGGCATTCCATCGCTTTTTCGCCTGGGAGAATTCCAGTGGGACGCCGGAGACTAGGCTGGCTGTGGCCGGCGAGATGCTAGGTCGTTGGGGGGCTCCGGAGATCAACCCTGCCGATCTCGTCATAGCCGCCGATCGACTTCGCGAGTTCATCACCAGCCGGTTTCAAGGCGCCCAGCGCTTAGCGGAATGGCCGGTGCACGCGGTGGAAGATCTCCAGGTCATATCCGGGCGCATTGATCTGCTATTGGATGATGGTACAAACCTTGTCATCCTCGACCACAAAAGCTTTCCTGGATCCATGGAATTAGATGCTGAACGGCTTCGGGCGTTCGGTGGTCAAGTTGAACTATACTCTCGGGCGCTGAGTGTGGGTGTGGGCCGCGCCGTTCAGGATTATTGGATACATCAGCCGATTGCCGGAGTGATGGCCAGGGTTAAGTTCTTCCGATAACAATAGCCGGCTTTATTTGCACGTGGGTATCGGCACACAGAGTAACTATTATCTGGAATGGTCGGAGAGTGTTACCATTCGCCGGCCTGGGGAGACGTCGATGAGCTTTCTCAAGCGTCTGTTTAGAGTCGGCGGGGACGCAACGTCTGAAAATGCCGCCTCCAAATTCAACCCCCAAGAAGCTATCTTCGAAGATCCGGTTCCCAACCGAGAGGCGACCAACCGATATTTCGATCTGATGGGCAAGATTCAAGGCGCTATCGCCGCCCAGAAGTATGACGAAGCCGCGGACATAATTGTACAAACCTTGGATGTGGTCGAACCCTGGCTGAAAGAGGACGTTGGGGAATACGGCAAGTTCCTCATTTCGTCGATCCCGGTATTTGAGCAAGGCGGTCGGATCCTGGCGTTCCTGGGCAAGGACATAGAGCTCGCTCGGATGGAGGAGATTACAAAGCGTCACCCCGAATTTGGGCCATGGCGCGAGACGGTCGCAGAACATCGCGCCGACCAAGTGCGCTTCGTACGCATTCTCGGGGCAGTGCGCGAGAAACCGGGCATTCTGCAGACCGACATGAAAAAAGAGATCGGCGAAGAAGATGGCCGGCGCATTGCCGCTCTGATTGGGTTTCTGGAAAAGAGTGGCAAGCTCAGCCGTCAGAAGTCCGGAAAGACCTACAAGTTGCTCCCGCCAGGCATGATGGTTGATGCGGCTGGGGTAGTATTGCCGCGTGTGGGTCTGCCGCAAGCACCGGTCGCCTCGCACCGGCGCGACAAAGGGGGTTACCAACCCCGTGTTGTCAACTTCGCCCAGACGGAGCGCGTGCCCTTGCCCCGCTCGCCGGTGCGCTGGGAGGTCAGCCTGACGGCGGCTAAGAGGGTTGAACCGCCCCAGACGGCGTTCGAGGTGCGTGACGCCCAATGGCAGATTGTCTCCGCCGAAAAGCTTGTCCCCGAAGCCCGACCTGACCCGGCCTTCCGTGAGCTCTACCCCACGGCGTCCGGGCTGCTGATGGTGGACGATCTGGGTAATGCCGAAGAATTTGGGGAGGCACCCGCCGCCGTGTTGCGGTTCGACTTGGATGGCGAGCTTGTGGTGAAGGCGCCGCTCACCCGCGACATCTACCGGTTCAGCGCGCACCCACTGGGCAACGGCTTTGTTACCGCATCGAAGGATATGGTGCTGCAGGTCTATGATAACGATCTGAAAGTGCGTCTGGAGACGGCATTGGGACCCTCGCCCGAAGTGAAAGCCGTGCAGCAGCGACTGCAGTTTGCAGACTCGCAGCTTAAGAACCATGTCCGGTGTGTCGCGCTCTCCCCGAACGAATCCCGATACCTCGTGACGGTGGTGGACGAGGCCTGGTGTGTCACGATGGGCGGCGACGTGGTCTGGGGCGTCAAGATGCCGGTCAAGGAAGGCTATGCACCGGCCGGAGATGGGGAGCGCCCGCCCGCCGAGACCAGTGATCAGGTCGCCAAGGCTCTCGACATCTTGGGTCTGGCGTTACCAGTGTCGCCTGAGGAGGTCAAACGCCGCTACCGCGAGCTCGCCAAGCAGTACCATCCGGATATGAACGGCGGCGGCAAGAGCGCGCTAGAGAGAATGAAGGAACTAAATCTGGCGTTGGAAGCGGTGACCGGCCTCACCCCAGAAGCGGCGCCGGACTTTACTGGAGTACGTTACACCAAAGAGCTCCAGCGCTCCGCCGTCAAAACCGAGTTCGGGACACTTAACATCACCATGTCCATGGTAGTCAGCGAATCCTTCGCGGCGGACTGGGTCTATGCCGCCGCCTTCGGCGCCGATGGCAACGCTGCTTATCTCGCCACCTACACCGGCCGTGTGGTGCAGATGGATGGCTCCGGCGCACCCAAGCGATCCTATGAGATCGGCGCAGTGCCCAAGGCCATCGTCGACACCGGCGAGTTTCTCTATATTCAAACCGATACGCGCCTTTATGTCCTGAAAGAGACCCAGCTGTATCGGTTGCTCGACACTTACGACGGTGGCGATCTGATCGTCTGGAAGCAGGGCTTCGGACTGCTTGAAAAGAAGCGCTTTCGCTGGTTTGGGTCGGACGGCACCTATTTCGGCAGCGTCGTATCGAAAGACCCGCTGCGCCGCGCATACTGGAAGGCGGACAGCCTCGTCGTGGAAACACGACAGGCGCGAGCCGTCATGGCTTTGCACTAGTAGGCGCGAATGCGATGCCTCCAATAGTCAATAATTGTGTTTTCTGCGGCGCTAGCCCTACGACTAAAGAACATGTCTATTCGCGCTGGACGCATAAATTCATCACCAAAATGCCGGGCCGGTATCTGTCCACTCAGGGTACGGAAAGCAAGACTTCTAGCGACCTGAAACTTCTCAAGGGCAAAGGCGACATTCATGACTGGCAAGTAAAGTGCGTTGACGAAGGCTGTAATAGCGGCTGGATGAGCCAGCTGGAGAAACGCGCCATGCCTATCTTAACGCCGTTATTGAAGTCAGAGGCAACGGTGCTTTCGGTAACAGACCAGCGTACTGTGGCGGCCTGGGCGGTGCTTAAAGCCATGGTAGGCGAATCCGAAACTGGAATGGTGTCTTGGTCTTTTGGAGAGCGCGATCGAATGCAACGCCTGCGGCTTCCGCCGAATCGCGATTGTGCCGTTTGGATCGCCCGGATTAATCGCGGCGCTTGGAAACCGCAATGGTTGTGCTTCTCATTTCCTGATTTTGGTCGGCGCTACGGATCGATAGCGCCCCATAGAGCCGCTATCGAAGCTCCGCATCAACGCAAATCATCGGCGATCTATTCATTCACGTCGTCCATGGTCCGCTTTTGCGCTTGCTCAAAAAGGTCAATCGCACGCCCGTCGACGACAATGCTGTCAGGCTTATCTGGCCAGTCGGCAACTTAGAACTCCAATGGCCGCCGGAAGCCATCGGCGAGCACGAGGGTCACCGAATTGCGACCGAGCTTTATGCCGCGGTTAGCGGCGGCACCAAAGGCGTTCAGGCCTCTTGGTAGCTGTTTGCATGAGAGCTGCTACACCCTCGACATGCTCGGTGCTTTTTACGGATGGTGCCGATTCATACGCCGAGTCTGGCAGGTGTAATCGAGCTAGCCGAGTGCCTTTCACGGTTGAAAATTACCGTGGCGCCTCCTGTAAAACCAGCACTGCGTTACCGCATACAGCGTCAGCCTTGTACTCGCCGATTTTACCCGAAAGCCCCTGAATCCGCCCGTCTTCGCGCTGGACTTCAGCAGCAAACGGAGCATGCATGTGCGGGCCGGTGAGGCCAATATAGCGGCATGGTCGGCAGCCTGGAAACGATTCCGGGCTTGTTTCGGTGGGGACGCTGGAATGTCCAGTGGCCCGGAACCACGGAGACGGATATGCCCGCCAAGACAGCCAACAAAGTCAAAGCTTCAAAGCGTGCCACGTTGCTCAAATTGTTGCGCAGCAACAAGGGTGCCACCGTGATCCAAATGCAGAAGGTAACCGGATGGCAGCCCCACAGCATCCGAGGATTTCTGTTCGGGCCGGTGAAAAGGGGGCTAGGCCTGATGGTTAAGTCAGAAGTGGGATCTGACGGCACACGCCGGTACTCCATCAGCGAGCGCTAGTCCTATGGAAGCTTCTAATCTCGATGCCACCGTCGATGAGTTGCATCATCTGGATCTGGACGCTCTCCGCAAGCGATGGCGAATGCAATTCGGCCGATCGGCTCCCAAGAATCTCCCTAAGAGAATTCTTTATCGATTGTTCGTCTATCGCATCCAGGCCGAGACCTACGGCGATTTGCGTGGGGAGAGAGTTCAGTTCCTGAACACGGTTGCCAGGGACAAAGCGGTGCCGCTCGCGGATGTGAGCCAGTCTAATTACGGCGGGTTAAAACCTGGGATCGTGCTGGTCCGGGAACATGCCGGTGCCCGCCACCGTGTTGCGGTGACCGATGGTGGCTTTATATGGAACGGCACAAGCTATCCCAGCCTCAGTCAGGTCGCCAAGGCCATTACCGGCACTGCATGGAATGGCCCTCGATTCTTTGGGCTCCGGGAGCAGCAGAATGATTAGGCCCTCCCCTCCCAAAGTCTTTCGCTGCGCCATTTACACCCGCGTCTCCACCGATGCCGGACTCGACCAGGAGTTCAATTCTCTCGACGCCCAGCGGGAGGCAGCCGAGGCTTACATAAAGAGCCAGGCCCATGAAGGATGGCAGCTACTGCCTGCTTCTTATGATGACGGCGGGTTCTCGGGGGGAAGTCTGGAGCGGCCCGCCCTGCAGCAGCTTCTGAGTGACGTCAAAGCCGGCCTCGTCGATATCATCCTCGTCTATAAGGTAGATCGCCTGACCCGTTCGCTGGCAGATTTTGCAAAATTGGTCGAGCTGTTCGACGCGAGCCAGGTATCCTTTGTGTCCGTGACGCAGGCATTTAACACCACCAACAGCATGGGGCGCCTCACTCTGAACGTCCTTCTGTCATTCGCCCAGTTTGAACGAGAAGTAACTGCCGAGCGTATCCGTGACAAATTCAAGGCGTCGAAGAAGAACGGTCTATGGATGGGGGGAACCGTGCCGATTGGCTACAGAGTGGCCGATAGAAAGCTACTCATCGTGGAAGACGAAGCCGTAACCGTCCGAACTATCTTCAAGCGATATCTGGCGCTGGGATCCACCATTCAACTTATGGAAGAACTTCGGCAGAGGGGCATAACAACGAAGCTTCGCCGACTCAGCGACGGCCGAACGATAGGCGGCGTCCCGTTTACTTCCGGCCCACTCCTCTATTTGTTGAAGAACCGGACCTATGTCGGTGAGGTCAGTCATCGCGGCCAGATCTATGTCGGTGAGCATCAGGCAATCCTGGACCGATCGCTGTTCGACGCTGTTCAGGCAAGACTGGCGGCAAACCTGGTTGCGGGACGTACCTCTGGCTCGTCCGAAACCCTCCTGCTGGGGCGGATCGTCGATGACCGTGGCAATGTCATGACCCCAACTCATAGTCAAAAGGGCGCCCGCCGCTATTATTACTACATCAGTCGCGCCTTCATCGAAGGCAGACGAGATGAAATCGGGTCAATCTCACGCGTCGCCGCCAGCGATATTGAACCCAAGGTGGTCGCCGCACTAAGGCAGGTCGTTCAATCGACAGAAGATCTAGCCGTTGCAAAGCAGGACGACCGCTCTCTGGTCGAGCGCGCGCTTAAGCAGATCATCATCAGAAAAGACGGCATTCAGATGGAATTGAAGGCGGAGTTTTGCCCTTCATCGCAGCGGATCCTGGAAATTCCCTGGAAGCGAAAGCCGAGCCGTCCCAGCCGCGAGATCCTGTTTGCAGTGGATGGTTCTTCTGATAGCCGGCCTATCAGGGCAAAAGCCCGAAAGTCGCTCATCAAGGCGATCGCACTAGGACGGACCTGGCTGCAAGAACTCGTTACGGGCAAGACAGCCGATATTGAAACCATCGCTGCAAGAGAGGGGCGCAGCGAACGCTCAGTCCAGATGGCTCTGTCTCTGGCCTTCCTGGCCCCTGACATTGTTGAGGCAGCTATTATGGGAACTCTTCCGCGCGGGATCGGGGTGACCAGGCTTGTCGATATGCCCCCTTCATGGCCCGCCCAGAGGCAGGCCCTTTCCCACTAGCGCCCCGGCGGATTTTCCGGCGGGCCAGGTTCGAACCCGTCTCTGCCGAGGGTTCGAACTAGTCTCAGCACTGACCCGGCCAAGCACTTCGGAATCAGTTCTTGCAGGCTGGAGACAGGGGGCGTTTGGCATGCATTTGGGTCTCCTGGTTCCCGCTTACCGGGGTTGCAGAGACGGCGCGGGCCGGGAAATACGCCGGAATAGCGCAATCGCGGGCCTATTGCGGAAAAAATTCCCCCAAAACAGGCCCTGGGGGAATGGATGGTGGGCGCGACAGGGATCGAACCTGTGACCCCTTCCATGTCAAGGAAGTGCTCTCCCGCTGAGCTACGCGCCCCACCTGCGGACTTTATCTTCTGGTCGCTCCCGCGGACGGGGACGTTCAGGCCGGGCTGTATAACCGCCCTGCCCCGCAAAGAAAAGCCGAAAACCGCCCCCGTCCGCCCTTCAGGCGGCGGCCAGCATCCGGTCCACTTCGGCCACGATTTCCCGCAGATGGAAGGGCTTGGACAGCACCTTGGCCTGTTTGGGCGCCCCCGATGAGGGATGCAGCGCCACGGCGGCGAATCCGGTGATGAACATGATCTTGAGGGCCTCGTTGCGCTCGGCGGCGCGCTTGGCCAGCTCGATCCCGTCCATGCCCGGCATCACGATGTCGGTCAGCAGCAGGTCGAAGGTAAAGCCTTGGATGCAGTCCCAGGCCTCGCCGCCATCCCCGAAATCGGTGACGGTATGACCGGCCTTGACCAGCGCCGCCGCAAGGAACTTGCGCAGGGATTCGTCGTCTTCCGCCAGTAGGATATGCGCCATTCTCTGCCCGCCTGCCGCCTCTATAAAAGCCTATACCGCGTCCGGGGTAAACCGTGGTTAACAAAGCCTGTTTCGGACCGCCTGCCAGGGTTGTCAGTCCGGGTTGCCAGCCTGGCCCCCGGATGCTTCCCTGTCCGCTGCTTCGAGGCGCCGCATGACCCTGTCCCCGCCCAGTTCCGACCCGGCCGCCTTCGCGCCGGTCCGGCTCGACCGTCCGGCGCGTCAGGCGGTTCCCTTCCTGTTCGCCTCGCCCCATTCGGGCCGCAACTATCCCGCCAGCCTGCTGGCCCGCTCGCGGCTGGACGCCACCACACTGCGCCGGTCGGAAGACGCCTTTGTGGACGAACTCTATGCGGGCGCTCTTGAACTGGGCGCGCCCCTGCTGGCGGCACAGTTTCCCCGCGCCTTCCTGGACGTCAATCGCGGCATGGCCGAGCTGGATGCGGCCATGTTCGACGGCGCATTGCAGGTGCCGGTGGATGCACCCACGCCGCGCGTCACGGCGGGGCTGGGCGTGATTCCGCGCATCGTGCGCGATGGCGCGGAAATCTATCGCGGCAAGCTGGGCCGCGCCGAGGCCGATGAGCGGCTGGCGGGCCTCTACCGGCCCTATCACCAGGCGCTGGCGGCGCTGGTGGCCGAAACCCATGCGCGCTTCGGCGTGGCGGTGCTGATCGACTGCCATTCCATGCCATCGGCCCTGTCGGTGCCCGACATCGTGCTGGGCGACCGCTATGGCGCGTCCGCCGCGCCGGTGCTGACGGCGCGCGCCGAGCAGGCCCTGCGGCGCGAGGGTTTTTCGGTCGCGCGCAACACGCCCTATGCGGGCGGATACACCACGGCCACCTATGGACGCGTAACCTCCGGCATCCATGCGCTGCAGATCGAGATCAATCGCGCGCTGTATCTGGACGAGGAGAGGATCGCCAAGAAGCCATCCTTTGACGCGGTGCGGACGCGGCTGACGCGCGCGATGCAATGGCTGACGGCGATCCCGCTGTCGCAACTGGGCGGCCGCGAACCTCTGCCCGAAGCGGCGGAATAAGTTTCGCTCCTCATAAAATAGAGCAGCACATTTTTCGCGAGAGATTTTGCGAGCTGGCCCATTTTGCGCCAGAGATTTCGGTGCGTGGCCAGGCGCGAGGAGCGATGTGGGCTTAATGCCCATGAGCGACGAGCAACGCCGCCACGTGCCGAAAGATCGGCGCAAAAAAAATGGCCGCTCCGAAGAGCGGCCAAGTTCAGGGAGGAAACGCCCAGGAAGGGCGGCGGCTTCGCAATCGCAGATCGCAATGCCGCGCTGCAACAATATGCCGAACTCCCGGCTTGTCCGCAAGTTTGTTTTATGGCCCTGCCTGCGACAAAAACCCCGTAAAACCGGCGAAAATCCGGCAATCGTGCCCGTTTTTGCGCCGTCCTGCTGCCTCCTTCGGCATTTGTGCATTGCACAAAGCACATGCCCGGCATGAGCGGCGGATTCACCGGCCCGTAACGGGGGTGCAACAAAAGGGTCGCGCGAAGCAGCTACTCCCCCGCCCAGGCAAGTCTTGAAGGCAAGACTTGAAGACAAGGCTTGGGAGACATCCGATGGCCGACATCGCATGGTTCGAGAATGCGCTGGGCAGCTTCAACCCGGCGCGGCCTGCGGCGGCGCCGGTCACCGCGATAGACACCGCCCGCTTCCGCCGCCACCGCACCATCTTCATCTCGGACACCCATCTGGGCACGCGCGGCTGCAAGGCCGAGGCGCTGGCCGACTTCCTGGCCCACAATGCCTGCGAGACGCTGTTCCTGGTGGGCGACATCGTGGATGGCTGGCAGATGAAGCGCCGCTGGTTCTGGAGCGAGGCGCAAAGCCATGTGGTGCAGGAAATCCTGCGCAAGGTGGATGGCGGCACCCGCGTCATCTTCGTGCCGGGCAACCATGACGAATTCGCCCGCGATTATGCGGGACGGCTGTTCGGCGGCATCGAGATCACCGCCGAGACCATCCATGAGACCGCCGACGGCAAGCGCCTGTGGGTGCTGCATGGCGACCGCTTCGACGGGGTGATCGCCTGCGCCAAATGGCTGGCCCATGCGGGCGACTGGGCTTACGGCATGGCGCTGCGCGGCAACGACATCCTGTTCCAGTTCCGCAAGCGGCTGGACCTGCCCTACTGGTCGCTGTCGGCCTGGCTGAAGCACAAGGTCAAGAACGCGGTCGAATACATCTCCCGCTTCGAGGAGATCGTGGCCCGCGAGGCCCAGATGCGCGGCGTGGACGGCGTGGTCTGCGGCCATATCCATCATGCCGAAATCCGCCGGATCGGCGATGTGCTCTACCTCAACGACGGAGACTGGGTTGAAAGCTGCAGCGCCCTTGTCGAAGATGCCGGCGGACATATGGAGATTCTGCACTGGGCACCGCCTCCTGCGCCTTGCGCCCGCGCCGGCCGGAACGCCGCCGCGCCCCGCCCCCGCGCCGTCTCCACGCCCGCGCCCTCGCCTGTACCCGCTTAGGTCCAGACGGCTTGAGCCGGGGCCCATTCCCGGCGTGGCGGCGCATTTGAAAATCCTGATCGTCACGGATGCCTGGACGCCGCAGGTCAATGGCGTGGTCCGCACCCTGGAAACCCTGGCGCAGGACCTGGCCGCGCTGGGCCATGCCGTCCACATGGTGACGCCGCTGGGGCGGCGCACCTTTCCCTTGCCCACCTATCCGGAAATCCGACTGGCCCTGTTCCAGAAACGCGCCCTGACGCGCGAGATCCGCGATTTCGCCCCCGACGCGGTGCATATCGCCACCGAGGGCAGCCTGGGGCTGGCGGCGCGCAGCATCTGCCTGAAACACGGCATCGCCTTCACCACCGCCTTCCACACCCGCTTCGCCGAATATGTCCATGCGCGCTTCCGCATGGTGCCCGAAGCGGTGGTCTGGCGCTGGCTGCGCTGGTTCCACCGCCCCGCCACCGCCGTGATGGTGGCGACCGGCACGCTGAAGGCCGAACTGGAAGCGCATGGCTTTCCCAACCTGCGCATCTGGTCGCGCGGCGTGGACGTGGAAAAGTTCCGGCCCATGCCCGATATCCGCCAGCCTTATGACGCGCCCATCTGGATCTATGTCGGGCGGGTGGCGGTGGAGAAGAATATCGAGGCCTTCCTGGCGCTGGACCTGCCGGGCACCAAGCTGGTGGTGGGCGACGGCCCGGCCAGGGCCGGGCTGGCGCGCAAATATCCCGATGTGCGCTTCGCGGGCGCCCTCAGCGGCGAGGCGCTGACCCGCGCCTATGCCGGCAGCGACGTTTTCGTCTTTCCCAGCCGCACCGACACGTTCGGGCTGGTGACGCTGGAGGCGCTGGCCTGCGGCCTGACGGTGGCAGCCTATCCGGTGGAAGGCCCCCGCGATGTGGTGGGGCCGGATATCCCCGGCGGCGCGGATGTGGCGGTGCTGGACGAAGACCTGCGGGCGGCCTGCCTGGGGGCGTTGGCCCTGCGCCGCACCCCCGGAGCCGTCACGCCCAGGGCCTTTGCCGAGGCCCGGTCCTGGCGGGCCTGCACCCTGCAATTCCTGCGCAATATCGTGGTCGAGCCGGACCCGCCCCCCACCGCATAAAGCCCAATCCGGGGCGGGCCTTATCGAAATCGCCCGGCTGGGCTAGAAGGGGCGGCAATCCCACGGTTCCCGCCCTTTCATGTCCTCCCAGCCCCGGCTCACGGCCCGCGAATATGCCTTTCTCGGCCTGGCGGTGCTGTTCTGGGCCGCCTTCGTGATCGTGCTGGGCAAGGACACCAGCTGGGACTTCCGCAACTATCACTGGTACGGCCCCTATGCCCTGCTGAACGGCCGCATGGGGCTGGACGTGGCGGTGGCGCACCAGGGAAGCTGGTACAATCCCTATCTGGATGTGCCTTTCTACCTGCTGGCCACCCATACCAAGGCCTGGATCGCGCTGGGCGTGCTGGGCGCGGTGCAGGGTTCCACGGTGGTGCCGCTCTACCTGATGGCGCGCGCCGGGCTGAACGTGCCGGGGGCGGCTTTCTCCGACATCAAGCTGATGGCGGGGGCGCTGGCGCTGCTGGGCCAGGTCGGCGCGCTGACCCTGACCGAGTTCGGCACCACCTATTACGACAATGTGATGAGCGCCTTCGTGCTGTCGGGCCTGGCGATCATCGTGCTGAACCGCCAGACACTGCGCGAGGGGCCGCTGGGCAAGGCCGCCCTGATCGCGGCCGCCGCCGGACTGGTCACCGGCATGGCGATGGGCCTGAAGCTGCCGGAAATGCCCTTCTGCATCGGTTTCGCGGCGGCGCTGCTGGCGGTGGGCGGCAGCGCGCGGCATATCGCGGTGCGCCTGCTGGCGGGCGGCGCGGCGGGCGTGATCGGCGTGGCGCTCTTCAGCGCACCTTGGATGCTTTATGTCTGGGACCTAACGGGCAACCCGCTATTCCCCTATTTCAACGATTACTGGCAGTCGCCGCTGGCGCTGGCCGAGCCTTATCGCGACCTGCGCTTCGTTCCCACCCAGTTCTGGCGCCAGGCGCTGTTTCCCTTCCTGTTCACCCTGGACTGGCATGTCGCCAACGATCTCAGCTTTCAGGACATCCGCGTGGCGCTGTCCTATGTGCTGGTGATCGCGGCGGGCGTGGTCTGGCTGCTGCGCCGCCAGAGCCGCGATCCGCTGGTGCGCAACGATGTCGCGCTGCTGGTCTTTGTCTTCGCCGCCGCCAGCTATCTGGCCTGGCTGAAATTCTTCGCCATCTACCGCTACATCATCGCGCTGGAAATGCTGGCGCCGCTGCTGATCGTGGCGGCGGTGGGCCTTTTCCCGCTGCCGCGCCGCACCCGTTACCTGACGCTGGCGGCGCTGTGCGGGCTGGTGATGCTGACCAGCCGCAGCGATTTCCTGGAGCGCGCCCCGGTCGAGGACCCCTATATCCAGGTGGCGCTGCCGCCCATTCCCGATCCGGCCAATACAATGGTGGTGATGACCGGCGATGCGCCGATGGGCTTCATCACCCCCTCGCTGCCGCCGCAGATTCCCGTGCTGCGGATCGACGGCTGGATGGTCCAGCCGCGCGACGGCACCGGCATCACCCGCGACATGATGCGGCGCGTGGCCCATCATGTGCGGGACGGAAAGCCGCTTTACCTGCTGGCCGACGCCACCGACATGGGCCGCGCCCGCGCCGCCCTGGCCGACTACCAGCTTGCCATCCGCTGGCCGGAGTGCGAGCAATTCGACACCAACCTGGTGGGCACCTATCAGTGGTGCCCGCTGGCCCGCAAACCTTAGGACGCTGGGCATGAAGATCGCGGTGCTGGTGCCCTGCTACAACGAGGAAACCGCGATCGCCGCGGTGGTGCGGGACTTCCGCGCGGCGCTGCCCGACGCGGTGATCTATGTCTATGACAACAATTCGCGCGACCGCACCCGCGAGCGCGCCGCCGAGGCAGGCGCGGTGGTGCGCCGTGAAATCCGCCAGGGCAAGGGCAATGTGGTGCGCCGCATGTTCGCCGATATCGAGGCCGACATCTATGTGCTGGTGGACGGCGACGACACCTATGACGCGGGCGCGGCCCCCCGCATGATCGCGCAGATGGTGGAGGAAGGCGCGGACCTTCTGACCGCGCGGCGCATCCATACCGAGGCCGCCGCCTATCGCCCCGGCCATGTCTTCGGCAACCGGCTGCTGACCGGCCTCACCGCCCTTCTGTTCAACGTCAAGCTGACCGACATGCTGAGCGGCTATCGCGTCTTCTCCCGCCGTTTCGTGAAAAGCTTTCCCTTCACCGCGGAGGGCTTCGCCATCGAGACCGAGCTCACCGTCCATGCCGTGCGGCTGTTGATGCCCATGACCGAGATGGACACCCGCTACAAGGAACGCCCGGCGGGATCGGTCAGCAAGCTCAACACCTGGCGCGACGGCTTCCGCATTCTGGGCACCATCGCCTATCTGGTGCGCGAGGAGCGCCCGCTGATCTTCTTCTTCGCGCTGGCCTTCCTGTTCGCCGCGACCTCGGCACTGCTGGGCGCGCCGGTGGTAATGGAATACTGGCATACCGGCCAGGTGCCGCGCCTGCCCACCGCCGTGCTGGCCACCGGTCTGATGGTCATCGCCTTTCTCTGCTCGGCCTGCGGCCTGATCCTGGACACGGTGACGCGCGGCCGCTGGGAGGCCAAGCGCATGGCCTATCTGTCCATCCCCGGCCCGGCCGTCCTGGGCCAAGACAATCCGCAATGACCCTGCTGCGGCGGCTGGCGCGCATGCCCCTGCTGCGCTTCGCCGTGATCGGCGCATTGGGCATGCCGGTGGACTGGGGCGTGCTGCAACTGATGGTGCATTGGGGCACCGGACCCTATCTGGGCCGCCTGATCTCCTGGCTCTGCGCCGCCACATTCACCTGGGCGGGGAACCGCTATCTCACCTTCGCCGCGACCCGCTCGCGCGGGCCGGTCGCCACGATGCGCGAATGGGGCCGCTTCCTGGCCGCCAATGCGGTGGGCGGGCTGGTCAATATCGGCCTGTATTCGGTGCTGGTGCGCTTTGCCCCGCCGCCCCTGAACGACCTGACGGTGGCGCTGGTGCTGGGCGTGCTGCTGGGCCTGCTGTTCAATTTCACCTTGTCCCGCAAGCTGGTGTTCCGGGGGCCGCTGTGAGCCTGACGCCCCGGCCCCTCCTGCTGGCGCTGATGCTGGCGCTGGCCGCGCCTGCGCCCGCGCTGGCGGACACGCTGGTACGCAACCGGGCGGAAAGCTGGAGCGCCGCCGACGAACGCGGTTATGGCGAGTTCATCGCCGCCCTCGGCGCCAGCGGCTGCCGCACCGTGGACGCCTGCCTGAAAAGCCCGGCCAACCCCTTCCGCGCCGGGGATGCCGGCCTGCGCTTCCGCGCCGACTGCGCCGACCTGCCCTATTTCCTGCGCTTCTATTATGCCTGGAAGCGCGGCCTGCCCTTTGCCCATGTCAGCGCGGTCAGCCCGCGCGGGCGCACCCGCGACATCCGCTACAGCCCGCGCGGCAACCAGGTGGCGGCGCGGCGCGATGTTCTGTCGGGCGACGATGCCGCCTCGGTGATGAACCGGCTGCGCGACACCATCTCCTCGGCCACCTACCGCATCCATCCACTGCTGGAAGGCAACGACCTCTATTCGCCCGCCATCACGCCCCGCGCCATCCGGCCGGGCACAGTGATCTATGATCCCAACGGCCATCTGGCGGTGGTGTGGAAGGTCGAAAGCGATGGCCGCATCCGCTACATGGACGCCCATCCCGACAATTCGCTGACGCGCGGCACCTACGACCTGCGCTTTGTGCGCGCCTCGCCCGGCATGGGCGCGGGCTTCAAGAACTGGCGCCCGGTGCGGCTGGTGGGCGCGTCCCGCGGACGCGACGGCACGCTGCAAGGCGGGCGCATCGTGGCGGCACGCAACGGCGAGATCGGCGATTTCGCCCTGACCCAGTTCTTCGGCACCGATGCACCGCCGCAGGACGACACCGCCTGGAAGCGCGGCGGCTTCACGCTGAACGGCGCGCGGCTGGACTATTACGATTATGTGCGCGCCGCCCTGGGCGGCGGGTCGCTGCATTTCGATCCTCTGCGCGAAGTGGCCGACATCACCGCCTCCAACTGCGCCGACCTGGGCTATCGCGCCGAGGCGGTGGCGCTGTCGGTTGCCGCCGGTCTCCAGAACCGGCCCCAGCCGGACCGCTTGCCGGAAAATATCTATGGCACCGAAGGCGACTGGGAAACCTGGTCCACGCCCTCGCGCGACGCCCGCCTCAAGACCGCCTTCAAGGAACTGCGCGACAGTGCCCAGCGCTTCCTGGAACTGTGGCGCGCCCGCGATCCGCGCCTGGGCTATGCGGGGCGCGACCTGGCGGGCGACATGCTAGCGGTCCATGACCGCGCCGCCGCCCAGTGCCGCATCGCCTATGCCCGCAGCGACGGCGCGGTGGTGGCGCTGGATTATGAGACGGCACGGCAGCGCCTGTTCCGCATGTCTTTCGATCCCTATCACTGCGTGGAGCGGCGCTGGGGCGCGGAAGGCGCGGAGGCCGCCAGTTGCCGCGACGGTGCCCTGAAGCGGCGCTGGTACGAGGCGCAGCAGGGGCTTCGCAACCAGGTCGACCGCACCTATGAAAGCCGCATGGACTTCAGCCTGGGCCAGCTTGAGGCGCGCGTGCCCGGCACCGGACCGGCCACTGCCCCCGATACCGACCTGCGCGGGCTCTTGCTCAAAGAAAAAGGGCGCTGACCCAAGCCAGCGCCCTTGATCCGGTTATCCGAAAGCCGGGTTTAGCGGCGGGCGACCAGCGCCCACAGCTTAGCCACTTCGGCATTCTTGGTGGTACCCTTGACGGCGCTGAACGCCTTCTGGGCGTCGGCCTTCTGGCCGGCCGCCAGATAGGCCTGGCCAAGGCGCATCTGGCCGTTGTCGGCATCCTTCAGCGGCTTCTTGAGGCCCGCCTGGATGACGCCGATGGCTTCCTTGGCCTTGCCCTGGCCGATCATGTTCTCGCCCACCTTCACCAGGTCGTCGCCCTGCGGGGCGGCCTGGGCGGCGGCAAGAGCCTTGGCCTGGCCCGCGGCGCTGGCATTGGCCTGGTCGGTGGCCAGCTTGAGCAGGCGGGTGGTGCGGTCGTCGGTCAGCACCTTGGCGGCCTGCCCCTTCTCCAGCACCGACTTGGCTTCGGCGGCGAAGCCGAGCTGCAGCGCGAGCTGGGCGAGCAGGGTGTACTCGTCCTTGGTGGTGATATTGTTGGTCAGGAGACGCATGCGGTTGATGTCGAGCGTGTTGTGGTCGGACAGGCCACGCGAACGCTCGGCCAGGCGCAGCAGGCCCTTCCAGTGCTCCGCCTTGCCGCCGCGCGACACCAGGGTTTCCAGCGCCTGGCGCTGGGTGGCGTCGTCGCCGGTTTCATAGGCGCAGCGCATCAGCAGTTCCAGGGTGGCGTCGCCCGCATTCATGCCGAAATTGGCGCGGATATAGCGCTGGCAGCCGGCGAAATCGCCCGACAGATAATAGGCCTGGGCCACCACCTGGCTGGAGGCGGAATCCAGCGCGCCCGCCTTGCGGAGAGCCTCGCCGCCGGCGATCACGTCCTTGTACTTGCGGGCATTATAGTCGTTGGCGAACTTGGCCTTGAGACCGGCGGTGCCGCCCAGCGCGGCATCGCCCGACATCACGCCGACAGCCTGCTTCATCTGGGCGATGATGCGGTTGTCATCCGCCGTGCGGCCCGGAACGGCCTCGGCCTCGGCGATCTTGGCCAGCGCGCCCTTGTAATTCTTGGCATTGGCCAGGCTGCGGGCTTCCGTCAGCGCGGCGCCGACGCGCGGGCTGACCGTGGCCTGCGCCTGGGCAGGCGAAACCATCACCAGGGCGGTCGAGGCAACCGAGGCGGCGCCGAGGAAAGCCGCCGTCAGGGCGGAATGCAGTTTACTCGCAGTCATAACAAGACCTCTTTCGCGTCAACACTAGAAAGGGAAAAAGCGTGCGGGGACGCCGCACGCTTTTGAACCCGCGGCTGTGACCCTCACAGCCTAGTTATACTGGTCAATACCCGTGAAGCCAATATGGGTGGCGCCCAGACGCTGGGCGTCCGCCAGAACGCGGGCGACCGCGTCATATTTGGCCAGACGGTTGGGCGTGACGTGGATTTCGGGCTGCGGATCCTTCTTGGACGCATCCACGAAATAGGCATCCATCGTCGCCCGGTCCACCACGACGCCGTTCCAGGTCACGGTGCCGTCGAAGTCCACGCCCAGCTCCACCGTCTCCGGGATCACCGTCGGCGGGGTCGAGTTTGGCGCGGGCATATCGAGCTTCACCGCATGGGTCTGGATCGGCAGGGTAATGATCAGGAGAGTCAGGAGAACGAGCATCACGTCAATGAGCGGCGTGGTGTTCATCTCCACCATTACTTCGCCGTCGGCGGTCGACGTTGACATTGCCATGGTAGATTACCTTCTTGCTGAGCGCCGGGGCCTAGTAGCTGCCGGCTTCAAGATTGTGCGGTTCCGTGATGAAGCCGACCTTCTGGATACCGGCCTGCTGGCAGGCCAGGATCACGCGGCCGATCGCCTCGAAACGCACGCCCTTGTCACCGCGGATATGCACTTCGGGGAACGCCTTCCCTTCGGCGACGGCCCTTTTCAGGGCGTCGACGAAGTTCGCGCGCATCGTAGGCTGATCCACAGGCACATTGTTGTAGTAGGTGTTCTCGTCGGCATCGACCGCGATCACGATATTTTCCGGCTTCGTCACCGTAACGATATTGCGATAGGTCGGGAGCTCCAGAGGCACCGTCTTCACGATCACCGGGATGGTGACGAGGAAGATGATGAGCATCACCAGCATCACGTCCACCAGAGGGGTGGTGTTGATGGCGACGTTCAGTTGGTCTTCCTCGTGCTCGATCGCGTTCTGTACGTCAACGGCCATGACTAACTCTCCGTATAGGCGCTATCCGAGCCTTACTTGCTCTTGCTGATGAGATAGGCCTGCAGGTCACCCGCGAAAGCGCGCAGCTTCTCGGTGATGATCTTGTTGCGGCGGACCAGGTAGTTGTAGCAGAGCACCGCCGGAACCGCGACCATCAGGCCGATGGCGGTCATGATCAGCGCTTCACCCACCGGGCCGGCAACCTTGTCGATCGAGGCCTGGCCGGCAACACCGATGCCGATCAGCGCGTTCAGGATGCCCATGACGGTGCCGAGCAGGCCGACGAACGGCGAGACCGAACCGACCGAACCCAGGAAGGAGATGCCGCCCTGCATGCGGGAGTTGGCGTCTTCCAGCTGGCGGGTCAGGGTCATGCCGATCCAGTCGTTCAGGCCGACCAGGGTGGTGCCGCCGGTGGAGGCCTTCATGCCAGCCTCGGCGATGCCGCGGAACACGGAGTTCTTCGGCAGCTTTTCCACGCCTTCGTTCAGGGTGGCGGAGGTCCAGAACTTCTTCTCCACGGCCTTGGCCTGGTTCAGAACGCGCTGCTGGTCGATCCAGCGGGTGAAGAAGATGTACCAGGAACCGGCCGACATGATGACCAGCACGATCAGGATCGAGCGCGAGACGAAGTTGCCTTCGACCCACATATGCTCGACGCCGTAGGGCGAGGAGGCGGGCTCGGCCGCCGCAGCGGCGGCTTCGGCCTTGGCGGCTTCCGACGGAGCGGCCGGAGCAGCCGGCGCGGGGGCCGGAGCAGCTTCCTGGGCAGCCGGAGCAGCCGCGTCCTGGGCGTAAACCGGAGCAACGGCGCTCAGGCTGGTCATGGCGACGATGGCGGCAGCGATCGTCAGTTTCTTGAAGTTCATTGGTCTACTCCGTGGATAAGCGAAAAATTACGAAAACAGATTAGCGGGCGTCTTTGAGGTTCCAGACGATGCGCAGCAGCGTCTGGGCTTCAACCGGGTTGCCGGCTTCGGTCGGCGGACGATAGCGATAGCGGGCCTTGACCCAATCCGCCGCGGCCTGGTCCAGGCGCTCCGAACCGGAGCTGGTCTGGACGGTGGCGTCCTTGATGCGGCCGTCGGTGCCGATCAGCAGCTTCAGCACGGTGGTACCCTGCTCGTTCAGGCGCTTGGAGATATCCGGATAGGGCGGCAGCGTGAAGGTGCTGCGGATCGGCTCCAGCTTGGTGTTGGACGGCGCGGACGGCGCGGCCGGCGGCGGGGCCGGCGGCGGCTTGGGCGCGGTGGTCACCGACGGCGGCGGCGCGGCGGTGGCGATGGTGAAGTCCGGCACGATGGCGACCGGCGGCGGCGGCTTCACCAGATCCGGCGGCGGCGGCGGCGGCGCCTTGGGCGGCGGCGCGCTGTCTTCGACCGACGCCTTGATGTCCTGGAGCTGTTCCATGATCGCGCCCTGGTTCAGCGCGACGACAAGACCGGCGATGGCGGCGACGTGAATTCCGACAACGATGACGAGGCCCGTCACCCTGCTCGTGGCATTGGCTTTTTCGACATGCAGATGATTTGGACGTTCCATGCGCTCTCACTCAGACAGAAAAAACCCAACGCGGCTGCGCCTGGGCCGGCAAACCATTTGACCTAGAGTCTTTTTACTTACCCAACTCGTTGCCCAACGTGGCGTCCTACCAACTTGACGCCCTATCAGTGGCGTTGGGTCCGCCCTTAAAGCAACCGCTTTTACTCTTTGCAAGAGGCATCAGCGGTCGCATTTGTGCAGCCGGGTCATCATCCCATCACGGCGATGCAACGCAACGGATTTCTGGCGCATGATTGACGCCATGCCGCACATGCACAATTCGCAAACGCAGCATAAAATGGCCCACAGCTTAAGCCTTGGCCCAATTTGGGAAATCGGTTTCTTCCGCATTGGCTCACGCGTTTTCGCATGTCGCAAATAACGCAGGCGGCCCGGCCGGGAACCACGATTTTCCCCAAATTCCAGCGCATCCGGATTGATGTGACACCACGGCCTGCGGCGGCAAATTTTTTCACAGGACGGGGGCGGACACGGGCACGGCGGGCGCGCTATATCGCCGAGGATTCTTGCGACAAACGAAACCGAGGACGGCCAATGCGATATCTCCATACCATGCTGCGTGTCTCCGACCTGGACGCGTCCCTGGACTTCTACTGCAACAAACTGGGGCTGGTGGAAGTCCGGCGCATGGAAAACGAGAAGGGCCGCTTCACGCTGGTTTTCCTGGCCACGCCCGACGATGCGCGACGCATCGCGGCGCAAGGCGATACCGAGCTGGCGTCCGAAAGCCCGGCGATCGAACTGACCTATAACTGGGATGAGAAAGGCTATGACGGCGGGCGCAATTTCGGCCACCTCGCCTATCGCGTGCCCGACATCTATGCCCTGTGCGAGAAGCTGATGGCGGCGGGCGTCACCATCAACCGTCCGCCGCGCGACGGTCACATGGCCTTCATCCGTTCGCCCGACGGCATCTCCATCGAACTCCTGCAGGAAGGCACCCTGCCGCCGCGCGAACCCTGGGCTTCCATGCCCAACACCGGCAGCTGGTGAAACAAAAACCCCGCCGTCGCCGGCGGGGTTTTTCATTTTCGGGAAGGCGCTGAACGGCGCGCTAGATTCTGCCGAGGACCGTGAAGGTGCCGACCTGCGTGGTCGAACCGTTGTTGCCGCGGATCCAGTCATAGCGCACGCCAAGCTGCCAGGTGTCGGTGCTGGCGCCCAGGCCCAGGCCCAGGATCGCATTGCCGCTGTCCGGGTCGGGACCGACAAAGGTCATGGTGTTGCCCACTGTGCCGGTGCCGCCGGTGCTGGCGAAGGCCGCCTTCACCTTGATGGCCTGGTTCAGCAGGTCATAGCGATAGCCGACCCGCGCCTCGGGCGACAGTTCGATGCCCCAGAGATTGACGCCGGTCTTGAAATCGGCGCCCAGCGCGGTCCGCAGGCTGCTGGCGTAATAAGGCGCGACTTGCAGGTTGAAGCCGGGGCCGCCATTGGCCTCGGTATAGCCTTCCTCGCGCAGGGTCAGGCCGTCCAGGCTGGCATAGGGATCCACGTCGATGCCGAAGGTCTTGAGCATGACGCCCATCTTGCCGCCCAGCGCGACCATCTGGCTGGCGCGCTTGCTGGTGGCGTTGCGGATCACGCCGCCGACATTGATGCCGCGATTGCCCGTGAAATCGCCATAGGCGACCGCCAGCTGGCTGTCCACGAAGACCTTCCTGCCCTGCCAGTGCGAATAGCCGGTCAGCATGAACCATTCGGTCTCGGTCTTGGTCAGGCGCGGCTGCACCTGGGAGACATCGCCCGTGTAGAAGGTGAAAGCGGCGCCATACCAGCCGTTGCGCGGGCTGCCCGCATCCACGCCCAGCGAAAAGCCCCAGCCGCGATCCTTGTACTGAATGGTGCTGCCGGACCCGGCGATCTTGCCCTTGTTGTTGATGTGGCCGGAAAACTCCTCGCCCCACAGGGTCATCTCGCCCGGCACCTTGGCGAAGCTGCGCAGCAGGCGCTGGCGCGCCGCCACAGGGCCGCTGGCCTGGTCGGTGATCATCACCGCGATATCGCGCGCCCCGCCCGACACATCGGGCGCGAACTGCGAGAAGGCCACCTGGGCCTGCTGCTGCGAGGCGGCGATGTTGATGCCGCTGGAGGCCAGGCCAGGCTGGTTGTAGACGGTCAGGCTGCGGGCGATGGCCGAGCCCAGTTCCGCATCGTTGCCCAGCGCCGCGGCGGCGTTCGGGAACACCTGCAGCGCCTCACCCTTGAGGTTGAGGCCCGCCGTGCCGTCGCGATTGGTGGCGCCGGTGGAACGCGGAATCAGGTTCAGGGTCAGCACCTGCTGGCCGCCGGAGGTGCCCACCGACAGCGGCGCGCCGCCGCTGTAACCGGCCTCGGTCGGCGATTCGAACAGGAAGGGAATGTTCTGCGACAGGGTGGCGTTCTGCTGCGCCAGCGTGGTGTCGGTGATCTGCCCCAGCGGGGTGCGGATCAGGGTGATGGTCTGTGCCGCCGGATTGGCCGTGCTGGCGGCGGTGAAACCGCCGGAGATGAAGCTGCCGAAGTCCAGCGCCAGGTTGCCGCCGCTGATATTGGCGCTGTTGGCCTGGATCACCGGCGTGCCGCTGGAGGCATTGGACTGGGAGATGGACAGGCCCAGCGTGCCGTTGGTCTGGACATTGAAGGCGTTGGCCTGAAGCGGTGAACCGGAATTGGCGACATACAGGATGCCGTTGTTCTGCACGGTCACGTTCAGCGCGCCGGGATTGGCGCGGATATCGGCATTCACATAACCAAAACCGCCCACGGTCAGGGTGGGGTTGGGGTCGGCGCCGAAATCCAGCAGCGCCGCCTTGGTGACAGGCGGCAGGCCATTGGCCTGGGACACGATCTGGCGGGCGAGGACCGCATAATTGGCGGCGGTGTTGACCACGCCGGTGCCGGCATTGGCCACGCCATTGACGTTGCCCACGGTGATGGCGCTGCCGGTGCTCACGGCGGGCAGCAGGACATCGCCCAGTATCTGGCCGCTATTGTTGATGGTGACGCCCTGCCCGCTCAGCGAGGAGTTCTGCATGTCGATGGCGCGCTCGACATTGACCACCACCGCGCCCACGCCGGGGAACAGGTCGGTGTTGGTGGCCTCGATCTTGCCGGCATTGTTGATCAGCCGCAGCGTGCTGGAATTGTCCACGATGGCTTCGGAGATCAGCGAGAAGGGATTGGCGGCGGTTGCGATGCCGGCATCCGGTGCTGTCGTGTTGGTGGTGACGCTGGCGACCACGCTGGCGTTCGCCGAAATGTTGATCGCCGGAACATTGGCGTTCCGGTCAATCAGGATGCCATAGGCATTGCCCTGCCCCACGCCGCTGACCAGCGCGCTGACAATGGCGGGCGTGGTGCTGGAACCGCTGATATTCTGGGCCGTCACGTCAATGCGCGGTACGGTGGCATAGGCGCCGATATTGATGGCGGTCGCGGTGATGCGCCCGCCGGTCTGGGTGCTGACCGTGGTGACATTGGTGACGGATTCGGTGGCTATGCTGCCGGTATTGAGCAGGCCGCCATTGGCAGAAGCGGGATTGCAGGCGCCGCCCGCCACCACGCCCAGGCAGGTATAGTTGGTCGCCGAGGCGCCCTGGATCAGGACGGCCACCGAACTGTATTGCGGATCGACCGGGCGGCCGGAAATGGCGCCACGGTTGATGAAGGAATAGCCGGGATTGATGGCGTCGATATCCGATGACACCGGACCGATCACCACCGGGCCGCGCGGCTCCAGTGTGGAGGCGTTGGTGGACAGGGCCGGATTGATCCACACCACCGGTGCCGAAACCAGGCCATTGGACGAGATTTCCGCCGCCGCCTTGTTGGACGAGGTGCCCGGACCGTCATTCAGGAAGCCGCCAGCGATGCCGTTACCGATGGCGATGGCGGTGCCGGCCTGGGCGTTGCCGCCCCGCGTATTGGCGAAATAGACACCGTTCAGCGAGATCGTGCCTTGGTTGACGAAGGACCCGCCGGAAATGCTGGCGCAGGTGAAACCGCTTGCGGGCGTGGCGCTGGAACAGGGCAGGATGCCGCCCGTGAGCTGCACGCCGCGCATGCCGGGGCCGGTGCCCTGGATCGAGGACTGATTGACGAAATTGCCGTAAAGCGGGCCGTCCAGATTGACGATAACGCCGCTGGAAACGGTGCTCTTGTCGCTGGCTTCCTGGCTGATGCCGCCATTGACCAGGATATTGCCCACCATGGTGGTGCCCTGGCTCAGATAAAAGGCCGAGGAATAATCACCCTTGACGATCACGCTGGAGGCCGCCGTGACGGCCGATTGCGAGGCGCTGCCCACCGTGGCCGTGGAGGTCAGGGTGGTCAGGCTGATGGGGCCATAGAAACTGTTGCCGCCGCTGATCAGGATCGCGGCCTTGGCCGTGCCCGAACCGGCCACTTCCACCGTGCCGGTATTGGCAAAGCCGAGGGAGGGCGAAACGATGTTGCCGCCGGCGGTGTTGATCCACAGGCCGATGGCCTGTTCGGTGTTGCCGTTGGAAATATAACCCTGGTTGAGCACGGAATTGTTGGAGTTGATCGTCACCGCCGCCCCGGCGCTGGTCTTGACGCCCACGCCGCCGGTATTCTGGATGGTGATGTTGCCCGACCCGGCGGTGGCCAGGGCAGTGGTGGTCGCCGTGGTGACATTGGCGTCGGCCCATGCGCCCGTGGTCAGCGCCGCCAGCATGGCAGCCGCAGCGGCGGAAAGCATCAAACGGTGCTTGATCAACTGAGCCTCTTAAATGTCGCCTGGCGGGTCACCCGCCAGTTTGGCATTGCCTGAGCCGGATTCGCTCCCACGAACCCGCCACCGGCGCCCATTCGGCGGGTGGCTATACCCTTTTGCCGTCATCGTGACAGCCCATCCCCTGCCCCCATTGGGCGGGAAACGCGCTTCCAGACCGCCTTTGTACCCGGCTATAGCCCCGATTCAACAGCAATTTTCGTCCCGGGGACGCCTCAAAGATCTGAAATGTTCCGTCTTAATCGGGTGTTAGCGCCCCCGCGCGCAGACTGGGGGGTGAAAAAGCCTTAACGAGCGCGCCCGCCGCATGAGCAATGCCCGCCATACCGGCTTCGCCCGGCTCACCCAGAAGGATGTGAGCACCTCGGCCGCGCGCCATGAGATGCTCTACTCCGGCCGCGTGGGCGGGGCCCGCGCCGTCTTCGCCTTTTGCGACCTGTCGGGCCTGGACCTGTCGGGCCGCAACCTGGCCGATGCCGACTTCACCGGCGCGATCATGGAAGAAGCCAATTTCGAGGGTGCCAAGCTCGATTCGGCCTCCTTTTTCGGCGCCGACCTGCGCCGCACCAACCTGGCCGGGGCCTCGATGCGCCGGGCCGACATGCGCGGCGCCTCCCTGCGCGGCGCCAACCTGATCGGCACCGACCTCTATGAAGCCGACCTGCGCGAAGGCACCATTGCCGAGAAGGACCGCTACGGAAACCTGCGCGTCCTGCAGCATGACATCGGCGCCTCCGAACTGCCCGCCGCCATGATGAACTCCGCCAACCTGGAACGCGCCAAGATGACGGGCGCCATCGCGGTGCAGGCCGATTTCACCGACGCGGTGATGAAGGGGGTGCGCCTGACCCGCGCCAACCTGCGCCAGGCCCGGCTGACGGGCGCCAACCTGGAAAATGCCGACCTGTCGGGCTGCAACCTGACCGGCGCCGACCTGGCGGGCTGCATCCTGATCGGGGCGAAGATGGATTTCGCCACCACACATGGCGCGGACATGAGCCAGATCCTGACCGCCAACGTCCCGCCCGATCCCCAAGCCCTGGCCGGCATCGAACAGCGGCTGGCCGACCATTCACGCTGGGCCGAAAGCGACGGCCGCGAGGGCACGCCCGCCGACCTGTCCGGGATGGACCTGCGCCATGTCGCCAGCCTGGCCCATCGCATGCTCACCGCGCTGATCGCGCCCGATGCCGTCCTGTATGGCGTGAATCTGGAAGGCGCCTCGCTGCAGGGGTCCAATCTCTCCGGCTGCGACCTGCGCTCGGCCAAGCTGGGCGGCGCCGATCTGCGCGGAGTCAATTTCTCCGGCGCGCAGCTCAACCATGCCGACCTGCGCGACTGCAAGATGGGGCCGCTGCTGATCGCCGGAACGCGGCTGCTGCCGGCGCGGCTGGACAATGCCCAGGCGCGCTATGCCGACCTGCGCGGCGCGGACATGCGGCGCGTCCGCATGTCGGGTTGCGACCTGTCCTATGCCAACCTGACCGATTGCGACATGCGCGACACCGAAACCGA
>DASTMN010000010.1:0-4198 GCA_035714165.1 Rhizomicrobium sp. | reverse complement strand
CGTCTCCTGCCATTCGCCTTCCAGCTCGGGCAGCACCGCATCGCCGTCATAGGCGCGATGCACCTCGGTCAGCTCCACGCAGGTCGCCAGCGGCATGGCGGCGGCATAGATTTCCGCGCCCCCGATCACGAAGATTTCCTCGGCCTCGCCCGCCTTGGCGATGGCGTCGGGCAGCGAATGGGCCGTCACCGCGCCGTCCGCCGACCAGTCCGGCTGGCGGGTGATGACGATGTTGGTGCGGCCCGGCAGGGGCCTTTTGGGCAGCGAATCCCAGGTCTTGCGGCCCATGATGACGGGATTGCCCATGGTCAGCGCCTTGAACCGCTTGAGGTCGTCGGCGATGCGCCAGGGAATCGCGCCGCGATCGCCGATCACGCCATTCTCCGCCGCCGCCACGATCAGGGTGATGTCGGTCATCTTGCCGGTCTTTCCTTTATCAAGCGCAGCAGGGCTTCGCCCTCCAGGCGGTAATTCAGCCAGTCCGGCACCCGATGCGCGCCGAGACGTTCATAGAATGCGATGGCGGAGACGTTGCGGTCCAGAACCTGCCATTCCAGGAAACCCTGCGCGCCTTGTGCCCGTGCCGCCAGATGCGCCAGCAGCGCCTTGCCCAGTCCGCGGCCCCGCCATGCGGGCTTTACATACAGGTCTTCCACGAACAGCCCGCGCGCCGCGCGAAAGCTTTTATAGGTCCAGAACCAGACGGCCAGGCCCACCGCCTCCCCGTCCAGCCACAGCAGGTCGCAGTGACAGGCGCCGCCCAGCATGTCGCGGCGCACATCGTGCTCGGTCAGCCAGAACCGCCTGGACAGGGGCTCGCCCGGCAGGAGCTGGTCGCGAGCCAGTTCGGACAGAAGATTCCTGATTGTGGCGGCGTCCTGGTCGCGCGCGGCGCGGATGGCAAATTCGGACATGACGCCATGACCATAAGTGGGGCAAACTGCCAAGGGAACCCGCGCTGCGCGCGCTCGTTATGCTTACGCCCATTTCCAGGATGCTCCCCATGCGAAAGTTGCTGCTTTCCGCCGCCACGCTGGCTCTTTTGGCCACGCCCGCCCTCGCCCAGGGGGGCAAGGCCGAGTTCGGCCGCCAGGCCCAGGCCCAGCAGATGGACCAGGCCCAGCGCGAGCAGGCGGCGCGCGAGATCATGACCGACGCCATCCGCCGCCAGAATCAGGGCCAGCCGCCCCCGTCACAGAATCAACGTCCGGATCAACGCCCGGGCCGGGACGGCGCGTCCAACCAGAACAACCAGGGACGTCCCGACTCCCGCAATGACAACCGGCGCGACGACAGGCGCGACTGGGACCGCCGCGACAATGACCGCCGCAACTGGGACCGTGGCAACAACTGGGACCGGCGCGGCAACTGGGACAACAATCGCGGCCCGCGCCGCGATTACAGCGGCTTCCGCGACTATCACCGCGCCTACAATGCCCCGCGCCGCTACCGGGTCGCGCCCTATCGCCGCCCCTCCGGCTTTTACGAGCGCCGCTGGACCTTCGGCGAATTCCTGCCCGCCGCCTTCTGGGCCGCCAGCTACTGGCTGAACGATTTCAACCGCTATGACCTGCCGCCGCCGCCCTATGGCACGGTCTGGGTCCGCTATGGCAGCGATGCCCTCTTGGTGGACCGCGACACCGGCGAGGTCATCAGCGTCCGTTACGGCATGTTTTACTAGGATTTACGCGGAAAACCGCCGCGTCGCGGCTACGCACAGGGATGCGGCGGTTAGCCCCTTACACCCCCCCGCCGACCTGCTATAAGCCGCCACCGTGCCTGTGGCTCCCCACGGGTTTGAGTCACAGATCAAGGTACGGGAACAGGCCATGTCGAATGTCACGGTGATCGGCGCCCAGTGGGGCGACGAAGGCAAGGGCAAGATCATCGACTGGCTGTCGAACCGCGCCGACATGGTGGTGCGCTTCCAGGGCGGCAACAATGCCGGCCACACCATCGTGGTGGGCGACAAGACCTACAAATTATCGCTGCTGCCGTCCGGCGTGGTCCAGGGCAAGCGCTCCATCATCGGCAATGGCGTGGTGGTGGACCCCTGGTCGCTGCTGGCCGAGATCGAAAAGGTCGGCCAGGCCGGCCTGACCATCACCCCCGACCTGCTGGTGCTGGCCGAGAATGCCTGCCTGGTTCTGCCGCTGCACCGCGAACTGGACGCCCTGCGCGAGGATGCCGCCGCCCAGAAGATCGGCACCACCAAGCGCGGCATCGGCCCGACCTATGAAGACAAGGTCGGCCGCCGCGCCATCCGCGCCATCGACCTGAAAGACCCCGCCAGCCTGCCCGGCAAGATCGAGCGGCTGCTGGCCCATCACAATGTCCTGCGCAAGGGCTTCGGCGCGGACGCCGTGGATGCGGGCGCGCTGCTGGCGGCGCTGAACGAAATCGCGCCGAAAATCGCGCCCTATATCGGTTCGTCCTGGCGCGAGCTGGACGCCGCCCGCCAGGCGGGCAAGCGCATCCTGTTCGAGGGCGCACAGGCGGTGCTGCTGGACATCGACCACGGTACCTATCCCTTCGTCACCTCCTCCAACACGGTGGCAGGCCAGGCGGCGGCGGGTGCGGGCGTTTCGCCCCGCGCCATCGGCACGGTGCTGGGCATCGTGAAAAGCTATACCACCCGCGTCGGCGAAGGCCCCTTCCCCACTGAACTGAAGGACGCCACCGGCGAGAAGCTGGGCGAGCGCGGCCATGAATTCGGCACCGTGACGGGCCGCAAGCGCCGCTGCGGCTGGTTTGATGCGGTGCTGGTGCGTCAGACCTGCGTCACCGGCGGCGTGGACGGCATCTGCCTGACCAAGCTGGATGTGCTGGACGGCTTCGAGAGCATCAACATCTGCACCCATTACATGCTGGACGGCAAAAAGCTGGACCACCTGCCCGCCGACGCCAACGAGCAGGCCCGCCTGACGCCGGTCTATGAGACCATCGAGGGCTGGAGCGAAAGCACTGCGGGAGCCCGGAGCTGGGCCCAGCTTCCCGCCAATGCCATCAAGTATGTGCGCCGGGTGGAGGAACTGATCGGCACGCCGGTTTCGCTGCTGTCCACCAGTCCGGACCGCGACGACACCATCACGGTGCAGGATCCTTTCGTGGACCGCTAGACGGGCGCCAAGAAACTTCCGCCGTCATGCCGCGTTTCCTTGAGACGAGTTCCCAAGGAGACCGTTATGCGCGCTTCCATTGCCGTTATGCTTGTCTGCCTGGGCCTGGCGGCCTGTGGCGGTACCGAACGCAAGACCGTGATCGTCAACCCGCCGCCGGATTCCACCACCGTGGTGGATCGTGACGGCAATGCGCGGGTGATTCCCAACAACTAGGCGCAGGCTTCCTTCCCCCGCATGGCGAAGCCATCGGCGGGGGAAGGTGGCGCAACGAAGTGTCTGCGGAGCAGACCTGAGTTGTGACGGATGGGGGTCAAGAATGATTCAAAGGCCCGTGGCCGCCACCCAGGCCCGGCGCGGTGCGGATCGCCGACTGCACATAGCTGTGGGCGCGAGCCACCGCTTCCACCATGCCGCGGCCCTGCGCCAGGCCGCAGGCGATGGCGGTCGCCATGGTGCAGCCCGTGCCGTGGGTGTGGACCGTGTGCTGGCGGCGCGCCTCCAACGGCACGAATTCGCCGTCATGCCAGAGCGTGTCGCGCACCGTTTCTTCTTCGGCATGACCGCCCTTGAACAGCACGCTGTCACAGCGCAGCATCTTGAACACCATCGCGGCATTGCGGATGCGATGCTCGCTAGCGGGCAGGATGCCGGTCAGTACCTCGGCTTCCGGCATGTTCGGCGTCAGCAGCGTGGCCAGCGGCATCAGCCGCTTCTTCAGCGCCGTCACCGCGTCTTCGTCAATCAGGCGTGAGCCGCCCTTGGCGACCATCACCGGGTCCACCACCAGCGGAATACCGGGTGCGTATTCTTCCAGCGTGGCCGCCACCGCCTCCACCATCGCGGCGGAACCCAGCATGCCGGTCTTGATCGCATCCGCCCCGATATCGGAGAGGCAGGCGACAATCTGGTCGCGCACGGTTTCCGGCGGAATCCCGTGCACGCCCGTCACGCCCAGCGTGTTCTGCACCGTGACGGCGGTGATCGCGGTCTGGGCATAGACGCCAAAGGACTGCGCCGTCTTCAGGTCGGCCTGTATGCCCGCGCCGCCGGAGGAATCCGACCCGGCAATGACCAGG
>DASTMN010000009.1:0-2730 GCA_035714165.1 Rhizomicrobium sp. | reverse complement strand
GCTGGAACGGGCCGAGCAGGTGCTGAAGGACGCCCAGCTGTGGGACAAGGCGGACAAGATGAGCCGCACCCTGTCCGGCGGCATGAAGCGCCGGCTGATGATCGCCCGCGCGATGATGACCGCGCCCAGGCTGCTGATCCTGGACGAGCCCACCGCCGGCGTGGACATCGAGATCCGCCGCGGCATGTGGAGGACGCTGAAGGAGATCAACGCCGCCGGCACCACGATCATCCTCACCACCCATTACCTGGAGGAAGCGGAGAGCCTGTGCCGGAACCTCGCCATCATCGACCACGGCACCATCGTCGAAAGCGGGCCGATGAAGTCGCTGCTGGCCAAGTTGGACGTGGAGGGCTTCCTGTTCGACGTCGAAGACGCGCTGCCGGCCGCGCTGCCGGCGATCGAGGGCGCCGCCCTGGCGGCGCTGGACGCGCACACGCTGGAGCTGGACATGCCGCGGGCGATGGACCTCAACCGGGTGTTCGCCGCCTTCGACGCCGCCGGCATCCGGGTGCGCTCGATGCGCACCAAGAGCAACCGGCTGGAAGAACTGTTCGTGCGGATGACCGCGCGCGAAGGAGCGGCGGCATGAGCAACCAGAACTTGGTCGCCCTGGGCACCATCACCCGGCGCGAGGTGATGCGCATCCTGCGGATCTGGACGCAGACGCTGATCCCGCCGGCGATCACCATGACCCTGTACTTCCTGATCTTCGGCGGGCTGATCGGCTCGCGCGTGGGCAAGATGGGCGGGCTGGACTACATGGAGTTCATCGTGCCCGGCCTGGTGATGATGAGCGTGATCCAGAACAGCTACGGCAACATCAGCAGCTCGTTCTTCGGCGCCAAGTTCGGCCGCCACGTGGAGGAGCTGCTGGTCAGCCCGATGCCGCACTGGGTGATCCTGGCCGGCTACGTGGCGGGCGCGGTCCTGCGCGGGCTGATGGTGGGCGCGATCGTGCTGTGCATCGCCATGCTGTTCACCCGCGTGCACGTGCCGCATCCGCTGGTCACGATCAGCTCGGTGCTGCTGGGCGCCACGATCTTCTCGCTGGCCGGCTTCGTCAACGCGGTGTACGCGAAGAAGTTCGACGACATCGCCATCGTCCCCACCTTCATCCTGACCCCGCTGACCTACTTGGGCGGCGTGTTCTACTCGATCAGCCTGCTGCCCGGATGGGCGCAGGCGGCGACCCATGTCAACCCGATCTTCTACATGGTCAACGCCTTCCGCTACGGCCTGCTGGGCAGCTCCGACGTGCCGTTGTGGGTCGCCTACGCGCTGATGCTGGGCTTCGTGGCGGTGCTGTCGGCGCTGGGCCTGTGGCTGTTGAAGCGGGGCGTGGGACTGCGCAGCTGAGCGGAAACGTGGATCGGGTCACGCTTTCCTCATTACACTCTGCGGCTCTTTCCACACACTGGAGCCATTCGATGTCGATGAAGACTGCCGTCCTGGCGTTGGCCGTGGGCCTGTCCCTGCTGGCCTGCAAGAAGCAGGACGATGCCGCCGCCGCAGCCGCAGGTGCCGGAGCCGCCGCCACCGAGGCTGCCACCGCACCCGCGCAACCCGCTGCCGCCGAAGCCACGCCCGTCGCCGAGGCGGCCACCCCGGCCGTTTCCATCTTCGACATCAACACGGTCCCGGTCAGCGACAAACCGCTGCCCGCGTGGCCTTACGTTTCGCTGCCGGCCGGCTACCAGTTCTATTACACCGAAGACCTGCCCTCGCGGACCAAGGACCTGGCGCGCGTGCCGCTGTGGACCGGCGGCCAGCTGCTGTGGCTGGAAGGCAAGGTGTTCAGCGACGCGATCGACAATGTCGACGGCAAGACCTACTCCAAGTTCGAGGTCCGCAAGAACGTCCAGCAGGCGATCGAGGGGCTGGGCGGCGTGCGCCTGGCCGAGCGCAGCCTGGATGAAGCCACCTTCAAGGCGAATGAAAGCGCGCTGGATGATTTCCGCGGCGAGTTCGACCGTATCCGCGATGCCTACTGGTACGGCAACGACGCCGATACCTATCTGATCCGTCGCGCCGACAAGGCCATCTGGATCGTGTTCCATTCCAGCAACAGCCGCGGCGGCCTGATGGTGGCCGAAGGCCCGCTGCCGGAAGCCCCGGCAAAACAGTAAGCGCGTGCTGCGTGACGAAGATGCCCGGCTTTGGCCGGGCATCTTCGTTATTGCGGGGGCGATACACATCACGGCTGCCGCTAGAATCGCCGCTTTCGCAAACCATGGAGCGGCAGATGCGTATGAACAAGAGCGGATTGGCAATCGGCGTGGCGTTGCTACTGCTGGCGGGCTGCAAGCAGCCTGCGGCGGACGCGGCCGCGACGGATGGGGCCGCGGCAGCGGTGGATGCGGCTGTCGGCGATGCGGCCGATGCCCCGGCGAGCGCCACGCCGCCCACGATCAGCAAGAACGATGCGATCAGCCTGGGCGTCGCGATGACCGCGGCAGTGGAGCTGTGCGGCCTCAGCAATGCGATCGAGTCGCAGGCCGCGCTGGCCAAGATGGCGGCCGAATCGGGCGCACCCTCCGCTGGCGAGATCGAGGCGATCTACCTGGCCGCCAAGGCGCAGGGCAAGGCCGCCCAGGCGCAGAACCCGGGCAAGTTCGAGCAGGAGTGCGCGGGCCTGCGCAAGATGGCCGACCCGGCCGAGGTCAAGAAGATGGAGCAGGCGGCCAAGGACCTGGAAGTCTGGGCCAAAAAGATGGAAGCCGAGGCGAA
>DASTMN010000008.1:0-1978 GCA_035714165.1 Rhizomicrobium sp. | reverse complement strand
CGGAGCGCGCGCCGCTGGCGGGCACCCCGGCCTTCGATGCGGGCAAGCCGGTTCTGGCCTCGCTGAAAACCATCCTGGCCGCGCCCGACATGGCCTCGCGCCGCTGGATCTGGGAACAGTATGACCACACCGTGATGTCCGACACGGTGCAGGTGCCGGGCGGCGACGCCGCCGTGGTCCGCGTGCATGGCACCAGCAAGGCGCTGGCCATCACCACCGACGTGACGCCGCGCTATTGCCGCCCCGACCCGTTCGAGGGCGGCAAGCAGGCGGTGGCCGAAAGCTGGCGCAACCTGACCGCGGTGGGGGCGACACCGCTGGCCGTCACCGACAACCTGAATTACGGCAATCCGCAGAAGCCCGAAATTATGTGGGAAATCGTGGCGGGCATTGGCGGCATCGGCGCGGCCTGCCGCGCGCTGGATTATCCCGTCATCGGCGGCAACTGCTCGCTCTATAACGAGACTAACGGCGAAGGCATCCTGCCCACGCCCGCCATTGGCGGCGTCGGCCTGATGCAGGATGTGACGAAGATGGCCACCATCGCCTTCAAGCGCGAAGGCGATGTGGTGATCGTGATCGGCGAAACCTCCGGCGATACGGGCGGGGGCCATCTGGGCCAGTCCATCTATCTGCGCGAGATCGAAGGCCGGGAAGAAGGCGCCACCCCCAAGGTGGACCTGGGCCTTGAGAAGAAGCATGGCGATTTCGTGCGCAAGCTGATCGAAGCGGGCCGGGTGGACACCTGCCATGACGTTTCCGATGGCGGCCTTCTGGTGGCGATTGCCGAAATGGCGCTCCCCCGCGGCATCGGCGCGTCGGTCGGCGTGGCCGGGCTGCCCCAGCCGATCCCTTTCTGGTTTGGCGAGGACCAGGCCCGCTATGTGATCGCCGCGCCCTTTGCCGAGGCCGAGAAGATCGTGGCCGAGGCGCGCGCGGCCTTCATCACCGTCGCCGAGCTGGGCAAGACCGGCGGTGACCGCCTCACGCTGGATGACAAGGACAGCGTGACCGTGGCCGAACTGAAGGCCGGGTTTGAAGGCTGGTTCCCCAATTTCATGTCGGGGGAAGAAGTCCCCGTGACGAACTAGAGGCTATCCCGATGGGCATGAAAGGCACGGAAATCGAGGCGTTCATCAAGGCCGCCTTCCTCGATGCCGAGATCGAGATGAAAGACCTGGCGGGCGACGACAATCACTGGGCCGCCACGGTCAAATCGGCCGCCTTCAAGGGCAAGACCCGCGTGCAGCAGCACCAGATGGTCTATGCCGCGCTTCAGGGAAACATGGGCGGCGTGCTGCACGCGCTGCAACTGACCACCATTCCAAAAGACTAGAACAGATCACCCCAGCCCAGCCTGCGGGCACGGCGCGTGGCCTCCCTGTCGCGCGCGGGCACGAACTGCGCCCGCAACCCGCCACCGTCGCACAGCTTGAAAGTCAGGCCGGGCTTGGCCGCCAGCGGGGGGCTGAGTATCCGCGCCCCACGATGGGCGACCGGCGCGCGCGTCACGGCGACGAAACAGTAGCGCTCATCCTCGAACGGCACGGTCGCACCCTTCATTTGCATATGGTCGCGGCTGCGCGGCAGGCGCTGCGAGAAATGGCACCAGTCCTCGCCCACCAAAGGACACACGGCGTCATGGGTGCAGGGCGCGGCGACATGCGCGCCATCGGCGATCAGCGCGGCCCGCGCGGCGCGGATGCGGGCAAAGCCCTGCGGCGTGCCGGGTTCGGCCAGCACCAGCAGGGATTGCGCCGACCGCCACAGACCCAGCGCCACCGGCGCGGCCTGGTCTTCGGGCAGTTCCGCCAGCACATAGGACGCCACCACCAGGTCGGCAGAGGGCGCTTCCGCCGTCAGGTCGCCCGCCAGGATATCGGCCTGTGCCAGCGCGGGCGGCCCCTGATCGGCCAGCCGCCGCGCCAGCGCCCGCAGCGCGGGATTGCGGTCCAGCATGGTGACGCGCGCCAATCCC
>DASTMN010000007.1:0-14244 GCA_035714165.1 Rhizomicrobium sp. | reverse complement strand
ACCGTGGCGACCGTCACTTCCTCCAGCTTGTGGGCGAACTGGGCCAGCTTGTCGTTGCCGTCCAGCTTGGCGCGATGGGCCAGGCCGCGCGTCCAGGCATAGATGGAGGCGATGGAGTTGGTCGAGGTGCTCTTGCCCTTCTGGTGCTCGCGATAGTGGCGGGTGACGGTGCCGTGGGCGGCTTCGGCCTCCACCGTCTTGCCGTCGGGCGTGAACAGCACCGAGGTCATCAGGCCCAGCGAACCAAAGCCCTGCGCCACAGTGTCGGACTGCACGTCGCCGTCGTAATTCTTGCAGGCCCAGACATAGCCGCCGCTCCACTTCAGGGCCGAGGCCACCATGTCGTCGATCAGGCGATGTTCATAGGTGATGCCCAGCGCGGTGAACTGCGACTTGAACTCGGCGTCGTACACCTCCTGGAAGATGTCCTTGAAGCGACCGTCATAGGCCTTGAGGATGGTGTTCTTGGTGGACAGATAGACGGGATATTTCCGCATCAGGCCGTAGTTCAGGCTGGCGCGGGCGAATTCGCGGATCGACTCGTCCAGGTTGTACATCGCCATCGCGACGCCAGAACCCGGCGCCTTGAACACTTCGTGCTCGATGGTCTGGCCGTCCTCGCCCACGAACTTGATGGTCAGGGTGCCCTTGCCGGGGAACAGGAAATCGGTGGCGCGGTACTGGTCGCCAAAGGCATGGCGGCCCACCACGATGGGCTGGGTCCAGCCGGGCACCAGGCGCGGCACGTTCTTGCAGATGATCGGCTCGCGGAAGATCACGCCGCCCAGGATGTTGCGGATGGTGCCGTTGGGCGACTTCCACATCCTCTTGAGCTTAAACTCCTCCACCCGCGCCTCGTCGGGGGTGATGGTGGCGCATTTCACGCCCACGCCATACTTCTTGATGGCTTCCGCCGCCTCGACCGTGATCTTGTCATCGGTCTTGTCGCGGTTTTCCATGCCCAGGTCGTAATAGTGCAGGTCGATGTCCAGATAGGGCAGGACCAGCTTCTTCTTGATCAGGTCCCAGATGATGCGGGTCATCTCGTCGCCGTCGAGTTCGACGACCGGGTTGGCGACCTTGATCTTTTCCATGACTTTTCCTCGATAAAATGGGCGGAAGGGGATATAGCGGGCCGAAAGCTACCGGCAAAGCCGCCCGCATCAAAGCGCCAAATGACCCCACCCGCCGTCATCCTCTGCCAGACCCAGATGGGCGAAAATGTCGGCGCGGCCGCCCGCGCCATGAAGAATTTCGGCCTGTCGGAACTGGTGCTGGTCGCCCCCAAAATGGAATGGCCCAACGACCGGGCGCAGATCCTGGCCAGCGGGGCGGGCGACATCCTGGCCGCCGCCACGGTCCATGCCACCCTGGCCGAGGCGCTGGCCCCCTACCGACTGGTGCTGGCAACCACCGCGCGGGGCCGCGATGTGCTCAAGGATATCCATACCCCGCAAAGCGCCGCGCGGGCCTTGCGCGACGCGGGCGCACAGGGCGCGCGCACCGCGATCCTGTTCGGCGGCGAACGGGCGGGGCTGGACAATGACGAACTCAGCCTGGCCGATGCCGTCATCACCATCCCCACGGCGGAATTTTCCTCGCTCAACCTGGGCCAGGCGGTGCTGCTGCTGGGTTATGAATGGCTGAAATCCGCCGACGCCACGCCCGCGGTCCGCACGCCCGATACCGGCGGCCTGCCCGCCACCCGCGCCGAACTGGTGGGCCTGTTCGAACATCTGGAAAAGGAACTGGACGCGGCCCAGTTCTTCTTTCCACCCGCCAAGCGCGAGGCGATGGTGCGCAACATCCGCGCCATGATATTGCGGTCGGGCCTGACCGATCAGCAGGCCAGAACGATACGGGGCATGATCGTCGCGCTGGTGCGGAACAAGTATAGGGGGAAGGCGTGACCTGTCTTATTTTTGGGTCGCGCGTCCGGACGGCATCGCCTCGCTCGCCTGGCCGTCGCTCCCGAGGCATGATCGTCGCGCTGTTGCGGAACAAATACAGGGGCCAAAAATGAGCATCCTTCCGATTGCCGGATTCGCGCTGGCCGCCCTGCTCGCTGTGGCCTTCGCCGCCGTGCCGGTGTGGCGCATGAAGGACAGCAGGAAACGCCGCGCCCTGCTGCTGGCCGCCATCGCCGTCTTCCTGCTGGGGGTGGGCGGCGGCACCTACTGGATGGTGGGCCGCCCCATGCTGGCGCAGCGCGAGGCCGAGGGCATGGCGACGCGCGACATGAACGCGCTGGTGCCGTACCTGATCCAGCATGTGCGCGCCAATCCGAAGGACACGCGCGCCTGGCGTTACCTGGGCCAGATCTACATGACCTCCGGCGATCCGGGCAACGCGGCGCGCGCCCTGGCCCGCGCCATCGAGATCGAAGGCAAGAAAGACCCCGCCCTGAACGCCGCCTATGGCGAAGCGCTGGTGATGCAGTCAGGCGGCACGGTGAATGCCCAGGCCGAGGCCGCCTTTGCCGCGACCCTCAAGCTGGACCCGTCCAGCGCGCCTGCCCGCTATTACATGGGACTGGCGCGGTTGCAGCGCGGCGACCGCCCCGGCGCGGTGACATACTGGCAGAGCCTGGTGAACGACCTGCCGCCGACCTCGCAACTGTACCAGACACTGGTTGACCGGCTGGCGGCGCTGACCGCCACGAATGGCGCGCCCGGCGGCGCGCCCGATCCGCGCCAGATGGTGGCCAGCCTGGCGGCGCGGCTGAAAGCCAATCCGGACGATGCGCTGGGCTGGGTGCGGCTGATGCGCGCCTATACCGTGCTGGGCGAAACCGACAAGGCGAAAGAGGCACTGGCCTCGGCCCGCAAGGCCTTCGCCGACAGCAAAGAGGCGCAGACCGCTTTCACCACCGCCGCCAAAGAACTGAAGATCGAATAGAAAAGGCCCGGATCGCTCCGGGCCTTTCTGCTTGCGTGAACCGCGTGGGTTACGCCGGCATTTTCCGCTTGGCGTATTCGCGCCCCGCCATCACTTCCTTCTCATTGTCGCCGGGGATCATCCGCATCCCGGCGTCATAGCTCTGGTTATGGGTCGAGCCTTTGGGGCCGGTGCCCAGCCACATCACGTTATGCTTCTTGGCCGCCAGCCGGATGCGCTCGATCGCATCCTCATAGCGGGGGGTGCTGAGAACCTTGGCGCGCTCGGCGGGGCTTTGCGGCTTGATGGCGTCCCAGCCCAGCATGGAGAAGGACATGTCGCTGGGGCCCGGTTCGGCAAAGGCCAGGCCCGGCACCGCCATCAGCTCGTCGGCATACTCGGCGGCATGGCGGTTCTCCAGCTTGAAGCCCATCGCGATTTCGCCCTTGGGATTGTGCGGCCAGGTATCAGCCACGGCCAGATACTCGTTGCCCTTCATGCCCCAGATATGGGCGGCATAGACCTGGCTGCCCGAACCGCGCATCCCGGCGATGGGAAGCTGCGCCACGCCCGGCAGGGTGAACTTGTAGCGGCCCGCCGCGATGGCGATTTCACCAGCTTCGGGCGAATGCATCTCGCAGACCAGCACGCCATGCGCGCCCGCCGCCAGCGACTGCTGGATCTGCCAGGCATTGGCGCGCATCGAGGCGGCGTCATAGCCCGGCGCGGGAATGGTGACGAACACCATCGGGGTGCGATGGCCGGAGGGCGTGGGGCCGCCATCCACCAGGCCCTGCATGAAGTTGCGCAGGTTGGCGAAGTCGAAACAGCCATTCTCCATCTCGTAATTGATGGCGTCGCAATAGGTCTGCGACAGGCGCTTGCCTTCCTCATAGCCGTCGGGCGCGCCGGACGGGGCATAGACATGGTAATAGACGACCTGGTTGTCCTCCCACAGCTCGATCGCCTTGTTGACGCGGCGCGGCTTGTAGTTGGGATCGGCGGTGGAAATCTGCGGCAGGCTGCGCGCCCAGCTTTTCTTAAAGCCGCCGCCCTTGCTGGCGGTGCCGAAATAATTCTTGCTGTCCAGCATGGTGCGGCCGGTCGCCCTGGGCACACCCGGCGGCTGGGCCTGCGCGCCGGTGGTGACGGCCGCCGCCGCAAGGCCTGCGCCGATCACCGCGCCGCCCGTCAGAAAATCGCGTTTCTTGATGTCCATGTCCGTCTCCCCGGTATTGGTGTTTTGGGGAAAGGTGGCATGGGGGCCGCAGCCTGCAAAGCTAATTCACACGCTGCGCTGCAACAGCCATCTGCCGCAGCATGTCTTCGATGGCCCTGGCGGCGTCTTCCACCCGGACGGGATCGCGGCCACGCACCACAAGTTGCGCGCCATAAATCTTGTCCGCGCCATCTTCGCGGTAGAAGGGATAGCTGCCGATGGCGGTGTCGGAAAAAATTTTCTGCACATCCGCCAGCGGTTGCGCCAGCCTGCCCTCGGGCGCGAGCGCTTCCACCGTCACGCTGGCCGTGACGGGACCGCGCGGCAGGTCCGGCGCGATCTGCTCCAGCATGGCGCGCATCACCGACGGCACGCCCGCCATCACATAGACATTGCCGATATGGAATCCCGGCGCGACCGAGACCGGATTGGGAATCAGCGCCGCGCCATGCGGAATACGGGCCATGCGCTTGCGCGCGTCGTTGAACTCGCCGGGCGGATAGCGCGCCTCCAGCAGGGCATACGCATCGGGGTGATAGCCGATGCCCACGCCGAAAGCCGCCGCCACCGCATCGGCAGTGATGTCGTCATGGGTGGGGCCGATGCCGCCGGTGGTGAAGACATAATCGTAGCGGGCGCGCAGCGCGTTCAGCGCCGCCACGATCTCGCTTTCCGCATCGCCCACCACCCGGGCTTCCTTCAGGTCCAGCCCCAGCGCCGCCAGAAAGCGGGCGATGGTGCCGGTATTGGTATCCTGGGTGCGGCCCGACAGGATTTCATCGCCGATCACCAGCACCGCCGCCGTTTTCGCCATTCCTGCAACCCGATTTTGGCCTTATAATAGGACGATGATGCCTTATGTATCAGGTTCGGGAAATCCATCCCGCCCGTCACCGTCCAGAGCCGCATGACCATCCTGCCCCAATCCGAGGTTTTCGAGGCCGCCCGCAAGGCCCATTTCGCCGTCACCCTGCACGAGCCGGGCGATTTCGAGGGCATGCGCCGGGCCGGACGGCTGGCGGCCGAGGTGCTGGACCTGCTGGTGCCACTGGTCAGGCCGGGCGTGACCACCGCTGCGCTGGACAAGGTGGCCTATGACCACATCATCGCCCATGGCGCCATTCCGGCCTGCCTGGGCTATCGCGGCTATCGCCATACCGTCTGCACTTCGATCAACCATGTGGTGTGCCACGGCATCCCCAATGACAAGCCGCTGCGCGACGGCGACATCGTCAACATCGACGTCACCGTGATCCTGGACGGCTGGCATGGCGACACCAGCCGCATGTATCCGGTGGGCGACGTCAAGCTGAAGGCGATGCGGCTGGTGGACATCACCTATGAATCCATGATGCGCGGCATCGCGGCGGTGAAGCCCGGCGCCACCACCGGCGACATCGGCCACGCCATCCAGGCCTATGCCGAGGGGCAGGAGAAATGCGGCGTGGTGCGCGATTTCTGCGGCCATGGCCTGGGCAAGGTGTTCCACGCCCTGCCCAACATCGTGCATTACGGCAAGCCGGGACACGGCATTCCGCTCAAGCCCGGCATGTTCTTCACCATCGAGCCTATGATCAATCTGGGCGGCACCGGGGTGAAGGTGCTGAATGACGGCTGGACGGCGGTGACGCGCGACCGCTCGCTGTCGGCGCAATTCGAACATTCCGTGGGCGTGACCGAGGACGGCGTTGAAATCTTCACCCTCTCGCCGAAGGGCTGGCACAAGCCTCCCTTCGCCTGACGACGGTGTATCGGGCGTGGCGGATGCGGGTGCGGCTTTCGCGCCCGCCCATGCAGATCCGCATGACAGCCTCCCGCGCGCCAGCGCGCATCACAATGGCAGCGAAGGTCATCGCGCGCGGCTGCGGGCACGTTTCCTGGCCGACAGCGGCGAGGCCATGCCCGATTATGAACTGCTGGAACTGGCCCTGTTCGCGGCCATTCCCCGCCGCGACACCAAGCCCCTGGCCAAGGCGCTGCTGGCGCGGTTCGGCAGTTTCGCCGAGGTGATCGCCGCGCCCCGCGCCCGGCTGATGGAGGTCGGGGGCGTGGGCGAGGCGGTGGCCGCGCATCTGAAGATCGTGGAGGCCGCCGCGCGGCGCGCCGCCAGGACGGGCATCGTGGGACGGCCCGCGTTATCCTCCTGGGCGGCGCTGCTGGATTACTGCACCGCCGCCATGGCGCGCGAGCCGGTGGAGCAGTTCCGCGTCCTGTTCCTGGACCGTAAGAACATCCTGGTGGTCGACGAGGTGCAGACCCGTGGTACCATCGACCATACGCCGGTCTATCCGCGCGAGATCGTCAAGCGGGCGCTGGAACTGGGCGCTTCAGCCCTGATCCTGGTCCACAATCATCCCTCGGGCGATCCCACGCCGAGCCGCGCCGATATCGAGATGACGCGCGACATCGAAAAGGCGGCCAAGGCGCTGCACATCACACTGCACGATCACCTGGTGATCGGGCGGGCGGGCCATGCCAGCTTCAAGTCGCTGGGATTGCTCTAGCGCAGACCGCGCTAGACGTCGTCGGAGCCGACCGTGCCGCCTTCGTCTTCCCAGCCGTCTATGGCCTGCACGAGCGCGCCGCTGAATTTCAGGCGCACGCCCACGCCCCGGCCCTCGCTTTCCGGGATGAACACCGCCCCGCCGCTCTCCAAGGCCTTTTGCAGCCGGTCCGCGACCTCTGCTTCCAGCGCCGTCCGGCCCTGTTCGATGGCTTTCAGAACCGCCTCATCCAGTCCGGCCAGGCGGGCGACCTGTTCGCGGGGCCATTGCACCAGGGCGCGCGCGGCGAGGGCCTGGGCTGCGGTGATGGTCATGCGTTTCTCCCCTGTGGTCCGTCAGGATCATAGCGTGAAACCGGCGCGAGCGCGGCATGGCGCTCAAAACCCTGAATCTGTTGACCAATCAGCGCCCTTTCGCCGCTGCCGGGGACGCGTTAGAAGCACCGCGTATAATCATTGGTGACCGAGAATGATCCCGCGCTATGCCCGCCCCCAGATGGTGTCCATCTGGTCGCCCGAAACCAAGTTCCGCATCTGGTTCGAGATCGAGGCGCATGCCACCGACAAGCTGGCCGAGCTGGGCGTGGTGCCAAAGGAAGCCGCCGCGAAAATCTGGGAAAAAGGCAAGGACGCCACCTTCGACGTGGCGCGGATCGACGCCATCGAGGCCGAGGTCAAGCATGACGTCATCGCCTTCCTCACCCATCTGTCGGAAATCGTCGGCCCCGAAGCGCGCTTCGTGCATCAGGGCATGACCAGCTCGGATGTGCTGGATACCTGCCTGAACGTGCAGCTGGCCCGCGCCGCCGACCTGCTGATCGCCGACACCGACGCCCTGCTGGCTGCGCTGAAAAAGCGCGCCCTGGAATACAAGATGACGCCCACCATCGGGCGCAGCCACGGCATCCATGCCGAGCCGACCACCTTCGGCGTCAAGCTGGCAACCTATTATGCCGAGTTCACCCGCGCGCGGGCGCGGCTGGTGACGGCGCGGGCCGAGATCGCCACCTGCGCCATTTCCGGCGCGGTCGGCACCTTCGCCAACATCAATCCCGCCGTGGAAGAGCATGTCGCCAAGGCGATGGGGCTGACAGTGGAGCCGGTGTCCACCCAGGTGATCCCGCGCGACCGCCATGCCGCCTTCTTCGCCGCGCTGGGCGTGGTGGCGTCTTCGCTGGAACGGCTGGCGGTGGAAATCCGCCACCTGCAACGCACCGAGGTGCTGGAAGCCGAGGAATATTTCAGCCCCGGCCAGAAAGGCTCCTCGGCCATGCCGCACAAGCGGAATCCGGTGCTGACCGAGAATGTCACCGGGCTGGCGCGCATGGTGCGGTCCTATGCCATTCCCGCCATGGAGAATGTGGCGCTGTGGCACGAGCGCGACATCAGCCATTCCTCGGTCGAACGCTATATCGGCCCCGACGCCACCATCACGCTGGATTTCGCGCTGGCCCGCATGACCGGGGTGATCGAGAAGCTGGTGGTCTATCCCGAACGGATGCAGCAGAATCTCGACGCCACCCACGGACTGGTGCACAGCCAGCGCGTGCTGCTGGCGCTGACGCAAGCCGGGCTGGCGCGAGAAGACAGCTACCGGCTGGTGCAGAAGAACGCCATGCGCGCCTGGAACGGCGAAGGCAACCTGCTGGACCTGCTCAAGGCCGATCCCGACGTGTCCAAGGCGCTCAGCAAGGACAAGCTCGAAGCCATGTTCGACCTGGGCTATCACCTCAAGGCGGTGGACACCATTTTCAACCGGGTGTTCGCATGAGCCGCGCCGACACCGAAGCCCTGATCCGCGACTATTACAGCGCCTTCAATGCGGGCGATGCGGAGGGCTTTCTCGCCCTTCTGTCCGATGACGTGATCCATGACATCAACCAGGGCGGGCGCGAAAAGGGCAAGAAAGCCTTTGCCGCCTTCCTGGAGCGCATGAACCGTTCCTATGAGGAACAGATCGTCGAGCTGGCGGTGATGGTGAATGACGCGGGCAGCCGCGCCGCCGCCGAGTTCACCGTGCTGGGCAAGTATCTCAAGACCGACGAGGGCCTGCCGCCCGCCAAGGGCCAGACCTATCGCCTGCCCGCCGGAGCCTTTTTCGAGGTGAAGGACGGCAAGGTTTCGCGCATCTCCAATTTCTACAACCTTCAGGACTGGCTGAAGCAGGTCGGCGCATGAGCCATGAAGCGACGACCAGGCGAGCGAAGCGGTTCGCAGCAACAGCGTGCGAACGTCCACGCGCGCGAAGCGAAGCCGTCCGGGCGCGCGACCCATGATTAAAGTCCGGCGGCTGTCGGGCGAGGAGATGCGGGCGCGGCTGGAAGACCTGGGCCGCTTGCGCATTACCGTCTTCCGCGCCTGGCCGTATCTCTATGAAGGCACGATGGAGCATGAGCGCGAATATCTGCCACGCTATGCCGCCGCGCGCACCGGCACATTGATCGTGGCGATGGACGGCGACGCGATTGTGGGCGCCTCCACCGCACTGGGGCTGGACGAGGAAAGCGACAGCGTTCGCGCGCCCTTTGAAAAGGCGGGCATGGACCTGTCGCGGATTTTCTATTTCGGTGAATCCGTGCTGCTGTCGCAGTATCGCGGCCAGGGCGTGGGCGTGCGCTTCTTCGAGGAACGCGAACAGGCGGCCCGCGATCACGGCTATGCCCAGACCGCCTTTTGCGGCGTGGTGCGGCCCCCCGATCATCCGGCCCGGCCCGCCGATGATGTGCCGCTGGATGCGTTCTGGGGCAAGCGGGGCTATGCGAAACGGCCCGACCTGGTCACCAGCTTTTCCTGGCAGGACATCGGCGATGCGGCCCAGACCGAAAAGCCGATGGTCTACTGGATGAAGACACTGTGACGTCGCTCAGGATCGCCCTGGCGCAATATCCCATCGGCCGCTTCGCGGATTTCGCCGCCTGGCAGGCCAATGCCGCGCACTGGGTGGAACAGGCCGCGCGGGACGGGGCACAGCTTCTGGCCTTTCCCGAATATGGCGCGATGGAGCTGACCTCGCTGCTGCCGGAAAATCTTCAGGCCGACCTGCAGGCGCAGATTCCCGCGCTGGCGCGGTTCCATGACGATTTCGTGGACACCTATGCGGCGCTGGCGAAACGGCATGGCGTGCACATCCTCGCCCCCAGCCTGCCGGTGCCGGTGAACGGCCGGATTCACAATCGCGCCCACCTGCTGTCGCCGAACGGCACAGCCTTTCAGGACAAGCGCCAGATGACCCGCTTTGAAAAAGAGCAGTGGGGCGTGACCGGCGGGGAGACGCTCAAGGTGTTCGACATCGGCGCGGCCAAGATCGGCATCGCCATCTGCTACGATATCGAATTTCCGCTGATCGCCCATGCCCTGAGCAATGCGGGGGCCGATCTGGTGCTGGCCCCCAGCTGCACCGACACGCTGGCGGGCGCACATCGCGTGCATGTCGGCGCGGCGGCGCGGGCGCTGGAAAACCAGATTTACGTGGCCCTCAGCCCCACGGTGGGCGAGGCCCCCTGGTCCCCGGCGGTGGATGTGAACAATGGCTGGGCCGCCGTCTATGCCACCCCCGACCGGGGCTTTCCCGATGACGGGGTGCTGGCGCGGGGCACGATGAACGCGCCGGGCTGGGTCCATGCCGAACTGGATTTCGCCCGGCTGCGGGCGGCGCGGGAGACCGCGCAGGTCTTCACCCGCAAGGACTGGGACGGCCAAAGCCGCCCCAGCCTGTCGGTGGAAGCGATCGCGCTGGCCTAGGCCTTGGAGAGCGCCTCGGCCGCCTCGTCCAGATACTGCGCCATCTTCTCGCGAATCACGGCGTCGGAATATTTGCCCGCGTCCAGCTCGTCGCGCAGCTTGCGGAATACATCCTCGTCGCCCGCCTCCTGGAAATCGGCGGCGATCACGCTGGCGGCGAAGTCCTCGGCCGCCTCGCCGGTCAGGCCCTTTTCGGCCGCGGCCCACAGCCCGACTGCGCGGTTGCGCCGCGCCTCGATCTTGAAGCGCAGTTCCGCGTCATGGGCCCATTTGGACTCGAAACCCTTGCGGCGGTCATCGAACGCGGACATGCAAATAACTCCCTGTAATTAAAAGATATTCTCGGTCTAGCGCGATGCTGGCACGGCATCATGTCAAGATTGCGCCCGCCCGGCCATGAAACCATATGGATGTGGGTATGCAGTTTCGCAACATTGCCGCTATGCCGCCCGATCCGGTAGATTTGGCGGCAAAAGGGCCTCGCGGTGGGCCCGCCGCTTCCTCATGAAGGATCCAACGCCATGAAACGCCGCCGCGTCATCTACGAAGGCAAGGCCAAGACCCTCTACGAAGGCACCGAGCCGGGCACCCTCGTCCAGTATTTCAAGGACGACGCCACCGCGGGCAATGGCGCCAAGAAAGACACGATCGAGGGCAAGGGCGTCCTCAACAACCGCATCAGCGAATATCTGATGACCCAGCTTGCGGGCATCGGCGTGCCGACCCATTTCGTGCGCCGCCTGAACATGCGCGAGCAGCTCATCAAGGAAGTGGAGATCATTCCGCTGGAAGTGGTGGTGCGCAACGTCGCCGCCGGTTCCATGTCCAAGCGGCTGGGGATCGAGGAAGGCACTGCCCTGCCCCGCTCCATCATCGAATATTACTACAAGAATGACGGGCTGAACGACCCCTGGGTGTCGGAAGAACACATCACCGCCTTCGGCTGGGCCAGCCCGCAGGACCTGGACGACATCGTCAACCTGACCATCCGGGTCAACGACTTCCTGTCCGGGCTGTTCCTGGGCGCCGGGATCAAGCTGGTGGACTTCAAGCTGGAGTTCGGCCGGTTGTGGGAAAACGACTATATGCGGATCGTGCTGGCCGACGAGATCAGCCCGGACAATTGCCGCCTGTGGGACGCCACCACCGGCAACAAGCTGGACAAGGACCGTTTCCGCCGCGACATGGGCGGCGTGGTCGAGGCCTATTCCGAAGTCGCGCGGCGCCTGGGCATCATGCCGGAATCGTCGCAGGGCGAGAACAGAGGCCCGGTTCTGGTTCAGTAATCACCGTCACAGGCGACTGTGATCCAGCGTTAGAAGAAGACATGAAAGCGCGCGTATTCATTACCCTCAAGAACGGCGTTCTGGACCCGCAGGGCAAGGCCATAGGCCATGCCCTGAACGGGCTGGGCTTTGCCAGCGTCGGCGAGGTCCGCCAGGGCAAGGTGATCGACCTGGACCTGTCGGAAACCGACGCCGAAAAGGCCAAGGCCGACCTCAAGGCCATGTGCGAAAAGCTGCTGGCCAATACCGTGATCGAGAAGTACGAGATCGAATTGAAGGGGTGATCCCACCCCATATGTCATGGCCGCCTCCGGGGCGGCCATCCATGGATGGCCGGGACAAGCCCGGCCATGACAGGAAGTGGTCATGAAATCCGCCGTCATCGTCTTTCCGGCCTCCAATTGCGACCGCGACGCCAAGGTGGCGCTGGAGCAGATGACCGGCAAAACCCCGCACATGGTCTGGCACCAGGACAGCGAACTGCCCGATGTGGACCTGGTGGTGCTGCCGGGCGGCTTTTCCTATGGCGATTACCTGCGCTGCGGCGCGATGGCCAGCCAGTCCAAGGTGATGCGCGAAGTGAAGGCCCATGCCGACAAAGGCGGCGCGGTGCTGGGCATCTGCAACGGCTTCCAGGTGCTGACCGAGAGCCACCTGCTGCCCGGCGCGCTGATGCGCAATGCGGGCCTGAAATTCGTCTGCAAGCCGGTGGCGCTGACGGTGGAGGAAACCCAGTCCGCCTTTACCCGCAAATACGACCAGGGCCAGACCGTGACCTTCCCGGTGGCGCATGGCGAAGGCAATTATGTCGCCGACGACGAAACCCTGAACCGGCTGGAAGGCGAAGGCCGTGTTCTGTTCCGCTATCAGGGCGACATCAACGGCTCGGCCCGCAATATCGCCGGAATCCTGTCGGAAAAACGCAATGTGCTGGGCATGATGCCCCATCCCGAACGGGTGGTGGACGATGTGCTGGGCGGCACCGACGGCCGCGCCCTGTTCCAGGGCCTGATCGAAACGCTTTCATAGACTGAACCCGCCATGACCCAGATCACGCCGCAGATCGTCAAGGATCACGGCCTTTCGGACGACGAATACAAGCGCATCCTGGACCTGATGGGCCGCGAGCCCAGCATGGTGGAGCTGGGCATCTTTTCGGTGATGTGGTCGGAGCATTGCTCCTACAAGTCTACCCGCGCCCATCTGAAAAAGCTGCCGACCAAGGCCCCCTGGGTGATCCAGGGGCCGGGCGAGAATGCGGGCGTGATCGATATCGGCGACGGCGATGCCGCCATCTTCAAGATGGAAAGCCACAACCATCCCAGCTTCATCGAACCCTATCAGGGCGCGGCCACCGGCGTGGGCGGCATCATGCGCGACGTCTTCACCATGGGCGCGCGGCCCATCGCCATGATGAACGCCCTGCGTTTCGGCGAGCCGTCGCATCCCAAGACCCGCCACCTGGTGTCGGGCGTGGTGTCGGGCATCGGCGGTTATGGCAACTGCATGGGCGTGCCCACCGTGGGCGGCGAAGTCAATTTCCACCGCAGCTATAACGGCAACATCCTGGTCAACGCCATGTGCGTGGGACTGGCGCGGCAGGACAAGATTTTCCTCTCCGCCGCCAAGGGCGCGGGCAATCCGGTGGTCTATGTCGGCTCCAAGACCGGGCGCGACGGCATCCACGGCGCGACCATGGCATCGGCCGAGTTCGACGATGCGTCGGAGGAAAAGCGCCCCACCGTGCAGGTCGGCGATCCCTTCACCGAAAAGCTGCTGCTGGAAGCCTGCCTGGAACTGATGGCGACCGACGCCATCATCGCCATTCAGGACATGGGGGCTGCGGGCCTGACCTCCTCCTCCGCCGAGATGGGCGACAAGGGCGGTTCGGGCATCGAGCTGGACCTGGACAAGGTGCCCCAGCGCGAGGCGAACATGACCGCCTATGAGATGATGCTGTCGGAAAGCCAGGAGCGCATGCTGGCGGTTCTCAAGCCGGGCCGCGAGGCCGAGGCCGAAGCCATCTTCAAGAAGTGGGAACTGGATTTCGCCGTCATCGGCATCACCACCGACACCCAGCGGCTGGTCGTCAAGCACAAGGGCAAGGTCGAGGCCGACATGCCCATCACCGCTCTGTCGGACGCCGCCCCGGTCTATGAACGCCCCTATACGGAGCGCGCGCCGCTGGCGGGCACCCCGGCCTTCGATGCGGGCAAGCCGGTTCTGGCCTCGCTGAAAACCATCCTGGCCGCGCCCGACATGGCCTCGCGCCGCTGGATCTGGGAACAGTATGACCACACCGTGATGAGCGACACCGTGCAGGTGCCGGGCGGCGACGCCGCCGTGGTCCGCGTGCACGGCACCAGCAAGGCGCTGGCCATCACCACCGACGTCACGCCCCGCTATTGCCGCCCCGACCCGTTTGAGGGTGGCAAGCAGGCGGTGGCCGAAAGCTGGCGCAACCTGACCGCGGTCGGGGCGACGCCACTGGCCGTCACCGACAACCTCAATTACGGCAATCCGCAGAAGCCCGAAATCATGTGGGAGATCGTGGCGGGCATTGACGGCATCGGCGCGGCCTGCCGCGCGCTGGATTATCCGGTGATCGGCGGCAACTG
>DASTMN010000006.1:0-2059 GCA_035714165.1 Rhizomicrobium sp. | reverse complement strand
CTGTCCAAGGCCGACCTGACCACCGGCGTGGTGGGCGAGTTCCCCGAACTGCAAGGCGTGATGGGCCGCTATTACGCGCTGCATGACGGGGAAGATGCCGCCATCGCCGATGCGGTCCGCGATCACTATAAGCCGGTGGGGCCGTCCGATGCCGTGCCGACCGACAAGGTGGCCATCGCCGTGGCGCTAGCCGACAAGCTAGACGCGCTGACCGGATTTTTCGCGGTGGGTGAAAAGCCCACCGGCTCCGGCGATCCCTTCGCGCTGCGCCGCGCCGCGCTGGGCGTGATCCGCATCCTTCTGGAGAACAGGCTGCGCTTTGCGCTGACGCTGCCGGATGAGCTTATGACCTTCTTCGCCGACCGCCTGAAAGTCGCGCTGAAGGAAAAGGGCATCCGCCACGACCTGATTGACGCGGTGTTCGCATTGGGTGGCGAGGATGATCTGGTGCGTCTGGTGGCGCGGGTCGAAGCCTTGCAGGCATTCCTGAAGACCGAGGATGGCGCCAACCTGCTGGCCGGGTACAAGCGCGCCGCCAACATCCTCAAGGCCGAGGAAAAGAAGGATGGCAAGACCTTTACCGGCGAGGTGCTGGAAACCAACCTGACCGACGCGGCGGACACAGCGCTGTTCGCGGCCTTGGGCCGGGCGCGTGCGGCAATCGGCCCCGCGCTGGAACGGGAGGATTTCGCCGCCGCCATGCAGCAGATGGCCGCACTGCGCGTTCCGGTGGATGGATTTTTCGAGGCCGTCAAAGTAAACGCCGACGACAGGGTGGTGCGTGAGAACCGCCTCAATCTTCTGGCCTCGCTGCGCGCCACGTTGCACCGGGTGGCGGATTTTTCAAGGATCGAGGGCTGACAACACCATGTCATGGCCGCCCTTGAGGCGGCCATCCATGACGTGGTTCGGTGCGGGACGAGTGGATGGCCGGGTCAAGCCCGGCCATGACAAGCAAGGGAATGGTGCGATGACGAAGTGGGTCTATGCATTCGGCGACGGCAAGGCCGAGGGCAAGGCGGAGATGCGCAATCTCCTGGGCGGCAAGGGCGCGAACCTGGCTGAGATGTCTAATCTGGGCCTGCCGGTGCCGCCCGGCCTGACCGTCACCACCGAAGTCTGCACCTATTATTATGCCAACAATGAAACCTATCCGCCCGAACTGAAGGCGCAGGTGGATGCGGCGGTTGCCGAAATCGGCCGCATCGCGGGTGGCGTGCTGGGCGATCCGGCGCGGCCGCTGCTGCTGTCGGTGCGTTCCGGCGCGCGGGTGTCCATGCCGGGCATGATGGACACGGTGCTGAACCTGGGCCTGAATGCCGAAACGGCGGAAGGGCTGGCGAAGCTGACGGGCGATGCCCGTTTCGCTTATGACAGCTATCGCCGCTTCATCCAGATGTATTCCGATGTGGTGCTGGGCGTGGATCACGCCGCTTTCGAGGAAATCCTGGACGACGAAAAGGACCAGAAAGGCATCGAGCTGGATACCGATCTGGATGCCGAGGACCTCAAGCGCATCGCCGGCCTCTACAAGGCGCGGGTGGAGAAGGAACTGGGCAGGCCCTTCCCGGAAGATGTGCAGGAACAGCTGTGGGGCGCGATCGGCGCGGTGTTCGGTTCGTGGCACAGCCCGCGCGCCAATACCTATCGCAAGCTCAATAACATCCCGGAGGACTGGGGCACCGCCGTCAGCGTGCAGGCGATGGTGTTCGGCAATCGCGGCGATACCTCGGCCACGGGCGTCGCCTTCACCCGCGATCCGGCCACCGGCGAAAAACTGCTCTATGGCGAATTCCTGATCAACGCCCAGGGCGAGGACGTGGTGGCGGGCATCCGCACGCCGCAGCCGATCAGCAAGGCGGTGCGCGAACGGCTGGGCGGCCGCAAGCCCAGCATGGAAGAGGCCATGCCACGCGCCTATGACGAGCTGATGGCCATCGGCCAGAAGCTGGAACAGCATTACCGCGACATGCAGGATGTGGAGTTCACCATCCAGGAAGGCAAGCTGTTCATGCTGCAGACCCGCAGCGGCAAGCGCACGGCGGAAGCCGCGCTGAAG
>DASTMN010000005.1:0-25395 GCA_035714165.1 Rhizomicrobium sp. | reverse complement strand
GTTGACCTGTGGCTTGCCGCCAACATGCTTCCAGATCAGGTCGTGAAAGCCGCCCGGCTCTTTTTCCTCGATCTCGATCCACAGCCGTGCGCCGCGGATCGCGGCCTCGATCTTGGCGCGGCTGCGGACGATGCCGTCATTATGCAGCAGGCGGTCCACATCGCGCGCGCCATAGCGCGCGATGCGGCGCGGATCGAAGTCGTGGAAGGCCTTGCGGAAATTCTCCCGCTTGCGAAGAATGATGATCCAAGACAGTCCGGCCTGGAATCCGTCCAGCATAAGCTTTTCATACAAAGCGCGGGAGTCATGCTCCGGCACGCCCCATTCCCCGTCATGATAGGATTGATAGAGCGCGTCCTCGCCGGGCCACCAGCAACGAATCTTCTCAGCCATGTGTGGTTTCCAGCCAGTCCGGCTTTGTCAGAGCGACCAGTACGCCGTCCGCCGCATAAGGTCCTTGCGTCTCCGCCAGCCGGTCCAGCCGCACCAGCGCGAAGCCCGTCGTGCCATAGGTGGCGATGATCTCGCCGACATCACCAATCGCCGTGCCCGGCGGCGGCAGGGCGGTTTCGGCGCGCACCAGATAGGGCCGCTTGCGGCTGGTGGCGCGATGCTTCATGCGCGAGGTCAGTTCCTGCCCGACATAGCAGCCCTTGGTGAAGGAGACGCCGTTCAGTTCGGCCAGCCCCGCATCCAGCGCAAAGATTTTCTCGAAGCCGAAGTCGCCCGACTCCGGCACGCCCAGCGCAAGGCGCAGGTCGTGATAGGCCTGCGCTCCGGGCAGGTCGGCCGGCATTTCCGCAGATGCGCCGATGCTGCGGCGGGGAAGGCCCGGATGGCGCGGATCGTCGAAGGTGACGGCCCGCGCCGCATAGGGCGTGGGCCGGTTGTCGGGATGGCCGGTCAGCGCGGCGAAGACGCCGAGAGGCTCCCGCGCCTCGATCTCCACCCTGGCGCGCAGGCGGTACAGTTTCAGTTTTTTCAGCAGCGCGTCGCGGGCGTGGCGGGCACAGTCCAGCAGCAGCGCCCCTTCGCCTTCCGTCACGAAAAAGTCGAACAGGATCTTGCCCTGCGGCGACAGCAGGGCGGCATAGAGGGCCTTGCCGGGCGTGAGCTTTTCCAGGTCATTGGTGACAAGGCCCTGCAAAAAGTCGCGGGCATCCGGGCCGCCAAGGGCCAGAATCGCGCGATCGTCGAGGCGTGCGGGTTCCATCCCCTTCAATTAGGCTGCCCCAACGCGGTTGCCAAGGGCGGGAGGGCTGGGCTAACTGCCCGTATGAGCGAAGCATTTGATCTGCTGATCCGCGGCGGAACCGTCGCCACCCCCAATGGAATCGCACCGGCCGATGTCGGCGTGACCGCAGGGCGCATCGCCGCCATCGGTTCCCTGTCCGGCGCCAAGGCCGCAGAGGTGTTCGAGGCCAGGGGCCTGCATGTCCTGCCCGGCGCGATGGATACCCAGGTGCATTTCCGCGAGCCGGGCAACGAGCACAAGGAAGACCTGGCGACCGGCAGCCTGGCCGCCATCCTGGGCGGAATCACCAGCCTCTTCGAGATGCCCAACACCAACCCGCCCACCACCACGCGGGCTGCTATCGAGGACAAGATCGCCCGCGCGACGGGCCGCATGCATTGCGACTTTGCCTTCTATGCGGGCGCCACGCCGCAGAATGTCGGCGCGCTGGCCGAGCTGGAGGCGATGCCGGGCGTCTGCGGCATCAAGGCCTTCCTGGGATCGTCCACCGGCACGCTGCTGCTGAACAGGGAAGAAGACATTCTGGCCGCGCTGAAGGCAGGCCGCCGCCGGATGGCGGTGCATTCCGAAGACGAAGACCGGATGATCGAACGCAAGCCGCTGGCCGAGCGCGGCAAGCCGCAGACCCATCCTATCTGGCGTGACGCTGAATCCGCCCGCATGTGCACCGAACGGGTGCTGCGCCTGGCGCGCGAAGCGGGCCGCCGCCTGCATGTGCTGCACATCACCACCGGCGACGAGATTCCGCTGCTGGCCGCCGCCAAGGACATCGCCACTGCCGAGACCACGCCCCAGCATCTCACTTTGTCGGCGCCGGACTGCTACGAGCGGCTGGGCAGCTATGCCCAGATGAACCCGCCGATCCGCGACGAAAGCCACCGGCTGGCGCTGTGGAAGGCGGTGCAGGAAGGCGTGATCGATGTGATCGGTTCGGACCATGCGCCGCACACGCGGGAGGAAAAAGACCGCGAATATCCCGACACGCCGTCGGGCATGCCGGGCGTGCAGACGCTGGTTCCCCTGATGCTGGATCATGTGAACAAGGGCAACCTGACGCTGGAACGCTTTGTGGACCTGACCGCCAGCGGGCCGCAGCGCATCTTCGGAATCGCGAACAAGGGCCGCATCGCGCGCGGCTATGACGCCGACTTCACCATCGTGGACATGGGCCTGACGCGCGAGATCACCAATGCCTGGATCGCCTCGCGCTGCGGCTGGACGCCGTTCGACGGCATGAAGACCAAGGGCTGGCCCGTGGCGGCCTTCCTGCGCGGGCGGCTGGTGATGCGCGACCATGCCGCCGTGACGGCGGCGGCGGGCGCGCCGGTCCGCTTCGTGGAAACCCTGGCGTGAACATGGTTTACCTGATCCTGTCGGGCGTGGTGATGGGCCTGATCGCGGCGGTGCCGGTGGGGCCGGTGAACCTGATCTGCATCCGGCGCACCTTTGCCTTCGGGCCGCTGAACGGCTTCATGTCCGGGCTGGGCGCGGCGCTGGGCGACGGCGTTTTCGCCGCCATTACCGGCTTTGGCCTGAGCTGGATCGCCCAGCTCATCGAAGGCTATTCCACGCTGATCTATCTGGTGGGCGGGGCGATGATGGTCTGGTTCGGCTTCCGCACCTTCGTCGCCGCGCCGGTCCCGCGCTGCCAGGACGAGCGGCCCGACAGCGGCGGCTCCAACCTGTTCAGCGCCATGCTGTCCACCTTCGCGCTCACTGTCACCAATCCGGCCACGCTGCTGTTCTTCACCGGCATGTTCGCGGGCCTGAGCGGGCTGGCGGGCGGGGCGGGCAGCTATGACGATGCCGCCCTGGTGGTGATTGGCGTGGTGGCCGGATCGGCGGCCTGGTGGCTGGTCCTGACCATGGTGATCGGCCTGTTCCACACCCGGATCGACGAGCGCGCCATGCGGATCATCAACCGGGTCTCCGGGCTGCTGGTGGGCATTTTCGGGCTGGTGGTTCTGGTCCACCTGGCCCTGAAGCTGGCCTAAGCCCCCAGATTTACATGGAGATTCGCACAAATTTTTAACCCCAGGAGGCCCCTGGGGCGGTCCGGGCGCTATGGCCTGTCCCCGGACCCGGCTAGAATACCCCCTGGATGGGTGCGTGGATGGATTTTCCGGAGACTGGCATGCGGCGTGTTGCGGTTGTTTTGGCATGGATGACGGTGGCGGCATTCGCGCCCCTGAACAGGGCGCAGGCCCAGACGCCCGCGGCGCCCGCACCCGCCGCAGCGCCGGCGCCCGCAGCAAACGACGCCCTGAGCATCGAAGCCAACCTGCGCTACCTGGAAGAGAACAAGAAGAAAAAGGGCGTGATCGTGCGCCCCAGCGGACTTCAGTTCCGCATCATCCAGAACGGCTATGGCAAGCGGCCCACCGCCGCCGACTCCGTGACCGTCTATTACACCGGCACCCTGATCAACAATGTGATCTTCGACGGCACCTCGCCGGGCCTGCCCGCCACCTTCCGGGTGCAGGCGGTGGTGCCCGGCTGGATCGAGGCCCTGCAATTGATGCGCGAGGGCGACCGCTGGCTGCTGACCATTCCGCCCAACCTGGGCTATGGCGTGCGCGGCGCGGGTAACGGCGCCATCCCGCCCAACCAGACCCTGCTGTTCGATATCCGGCTGGTGAAAGTGACCGTCCCGCCCAAGCCGGGCGAGAAGGGTTACGTCCCCGATCCGGCGGACCAGCAGTAAGCCGACGCAGGACATGGACCGCCTTCGCCGCATCCTTCAGCGCCTGTGGTCCGCGCGGCACCTGCGCGACGGCCGCGCCCGCGTCGCCATCGCGCTGGTGATGGTGGTGGCGGCCAGCGCCCTGTTCTGGACCAGCCGCGACTATACCGTGGTGGCCCCGGAATGGGACGGGCAGGTGCGCGGCATCGCCTACAATCCCAGCCATCTCTTCACCATGCGCCAGACCCGCAACGTGCCGCGCGAGCGGATCGAGCGCGACCTGGCGCAGCTGTCGCGCCTGACCAGCCGTGTGCGCACCTATACGGTGGACGGCGGCATGGACAAGGTGCCGGAGATCGCCCGCCGCTATGGCATGACGGTTTCGCTGGGCATCTGGATCAGCCCGGACCTGGCCAAGAACGAGGAGCAGCTGGAACTGGGCATCCGCACAGCGCTGGCCAACCGGCGCACGGTGGACCGCGTCATCGTGGGCAACGAAACGCAGCTGGAAGGCTTTGTCTCGCCCGACCAGCTCAACGATTACATCCTGCGGGTGCGCGCGGCGCTGCCCGCCCGCATCAAGGTGACGACGGCGGAACCCTGGTCTACCTGGATGCTGACGCCGGAAGTCGGCCGCTATGTGGATGTGATCTTCGTCCACCTGCTGCCCTATTGGGAGAATGTGGACATTCACGGCGCGCTGAAATCGTCCGAGAATTTCTACAACCATGTCCAGAACCAGTTTCCCGACAAGCCCATCGTGGTGGGCGAGGCGGGCTGGCCCTCGGAAGGGCGCACGCGCGGCCGCGCCGAGGCGTCGGCCGCCAATGAAGGCTATTTCCTGCGCGGCTTCGTGCAGTTCGCCATGGAACGCGGCTGGGACTATTACCTGTTCGAGGCCTATGACCAGCCCTGGAAGGATGTCGGCGAGGGCGTTGCGGGCCGCTATTGGGGCATGTTCGACGCGCGCGGCAATCCCAAATTCGCCTTTACCGGTCTGCTGCGGACCTTCCCGGAATGGCGCTCCTATGCGCTGATGGCCTCCGGCCTCAGCCTGCTGCTGGGCCTTCTGGTGCTGGGCCGCATGCCACGGGTGCGCCAGACCGGCTATCTGGTGATGGGCGGGATGATCGTGCTGGTCTCCACCGGCCTGCTGGCGGTGATAGACGCCACCGCGCTGGAATATGTCGAATCCACCGACATCATCGCGCTGGTGGCGATGTCGCCGCTGGTGGTGCTGGCCTGCGCCGTAATCCTGACCGAGGGCATCGAACTGGCGGCCAGCCTGTGGCGGGTGGACCGGCGCGTGGTCAAGGCGGCGATCCCAGCCGTCAGCCCGCGCGTCTCCATCCATGTGCCGACCTATAACGAGCCGCCGCAGATGGTGATCGAGACGCTGGATGCGTTGGCGCGGCTGGATTACGACAATTACGAAGTCATCATCCTGGACAACAACACGCCCGACCCGGAAACCTGGCGGCCGGTGGAGGCGCATTGCCGGGCGCTGAGTGCCGGCATGACGGCGCCGCGTTTCCGCTTCTTCCATTTCGACGCGATCCGGGGCTTCAAGGGCGGGGCGCTGAACCGCGCTCTGGCGCTGACCGATCCGGCGGCGAAGTATGTCGCGGTGATCGACAGCGATTATCAGGTGCGGCCCTTCTGGCTGCGCCGGGTCATTCCCTATTTCGCCGCGCCGGGCATCGCGCTGGTGCAGGGACCGCAGGATTACCGCGACGGGCCGGAAAACCGCTTCAAGGCGATGGCCTATGAGGAATATCGTGGCTTCTTCCATATCGGCATGGTGGAGCGCAACGAGCACAACGCCATCATCCAGCACGGCACCATGACCATCGTGGACCGGGCGGCGCTGGAGGAGGTGGACGGCTGGAGCGAATGGTGCATCACCGAGGACACCGAACTGGGCCTCAAGCTGTTCGAGGCCGGTTACGAGGCCGCCTATGTGCCGCAGAGCATGGGGTCGGGCCTGATGCCCGACACGCTGGAAGCCTTCATGACCCAGCGGTATCGCTGGGTGTATGGCGCGATGCAGATGCTCAAGCGCCATGCCCGCGAAATCTTCGCGGGCGGTTCGGCGCTGAGCTGGTCGCAGCGCTACCAGTTCCTGTCGGGCTGGCTGCCCTGGATTTCGGACGGGCTGGGCATGATGGTCACCATCATGGCGCTGATCTGGACGGTACTGATGTGGTCCCTGCCCAGCTATATCGACGTGCCGATGCCCGCGCTTTCGATGGCGGCGATGGCGCTGTTCGCCACCAAGCTGCTCAAGACCCTGCTGCTCTATCCGCCCAAGGTGGGATCGGGCATGCGCGGGGCCTTCATCGCCTCGGTGGCGGGCCTGTCGCTGACCCATACGGTCGGCAAGGCGGTTTGGACGGGGCTGTTCACCTCCGGCAAGCCGTTCCTGCGGACGCCCAAATGCGCCGATCCCGCCAACTTCACCCAGGTGCTGCGCGTCATCTGGCAGGAGGCGGCGCTGCTGGCGCTGCTGATGGTGGCGATGATCTCCATGGCCTTCGATCGCGGCTTCCAGGACCCGGCGGTGACGCTGTGGATGGTGATGCTGGGCGTCCAGGCGCTGCCCTATGCCGCCACCCTGGCCACCGCCATTGTCAGCGCCCGTTCCAACCGGACGCCCGACACGGCCCCGCTGGACGCGCCGGCGTTGCCCAAGGCGGCATGACGGCCGCGTGACGACGGCTTGAAATTGCCGCTTTCCTCCCCCATTTTTCAGGGAGCGCAACCCGCCCGCGCGCACGGATCAAAGGACCAGATGCCATGATGTCGTTCCTGACATTCCTGTTCGTGATGTACTGGCTGCCCACCATCATCGCGGTGGTGCGCGGCATCCCGGCGCTGGGGATCGCGGCCTTCAACTTCTTCCTGGGATGGACGGTGATCGGCTGGATCGTCGCGCTGGTGCTGGCGCTGGCCGGACGGCCGCCGGAGCGTATTGTCATTATCGAGGGACGCGCGCGCGAAGTGCGCTAGCGGCCTACAGCTTCAGCACCGGCGGCACGGTCTTGCCGGGATTGAGGATGTTCTTCGGGTCCAGCGCCGCCTTGATGGCGCGCATCGCCTCCAGTTCGGCATGGCTCTTGTAGCGGGGCAGGGCCGCCACCTTCATCGCGCCGATGCCGTGTTCGGCGCTGATCGAGCCGCCAAACGCCTTCACGATGTCATGCACGCATTGCTGCACGGCGTCCCATCCCGCCAGGAAGGCGGCGTCATCACCATCAGCCGGGCTGTTGAAATTGAAATGCAGGTTGCCGTCGCCCAGATGGCCGAAGCTGACGGGCCGCGCGCCCGGCACGATCGCCAGCACGGCGGGCGTGGCGCGGGCCAGGAAATCCGGGATCGCCGCCACCGGCACCGAAATGTCATGCTTGATCGAGGCACCTTCGCGTTTCTGGGCCTCGGAAATGCTTTCGCGCAGCTTCCACAATGCCGCCGCCTGGGCCTGGCTGGCCGCCACCACGGCATCGGTGACAAGCCCGTCCGAGACCGCGTCGGCCAATCCGTTCTCGAAGGTGGCGGCGATATTGGCTTCGCGCCCGCCGGTGGCCTCCATCAGCACATACCAGGGCGATGGCGCGGACATCGGATCGCGGGTATCGGCGATATGGCGGGTGACGAACTCCAGCGCGATGCGCGGGATCAGCTCGAAGGCGCTGAGCAGGCCGCCGGTGCGGGCCTGCAGCGCGCCCAGCAGCGCCACGGCCGCCTGTGGTGACGGCACGGCGGCCAGCGCGGTGACGGACACTTCCGGCCGCGGAAACAGCCGCAGGGTGGCGGCGGTGACCACACCCAGCGTGCCCTCGCTGCCGATCAGGAGCTGCCTGAGGTCATAGCCGGTATTGTCCTTGTGCAGCGCCCGCGCCATGTCCAGCACACTGCCGTCGGCCAGCACCGCTTCCAGCCCCAGCACCAGCGCCCGCGTCATGCCATAGCGCAGCACATGGGTGCCGCCCGCATTGGTGGCGATGTTGCCGCCGATGGTGCAGCTTCCTTCCGAGGCGAGGCTGAGGGGAAACAGCAGGTTCACCTCCGCTGCCGCCTGCTGCACCGCCGCCAGGGTGACGCCCGCTTCCACCGTCAGGGTCGCGCCCTGTGCATCCAGCGCGCGGATGCGGTTCAGCCTTTTGGTGGAGAGCAGCACTTCGCCGTGAAAGGGGATCTGCCCGCCCACCAGCCCGGTATTGCCGCCCTGCGGCACCACCGCCGTGCCGCTGTCATGGCACAGGCGCAGGATGTCAGACACCTGCGCCGTGGTGGCGGGCTTGAGCAGCAGCGGCGAATGGCCCTTGTACTTGCCGCGCCATTCTTCCAGGTGCGGCGCCAGTTCGGCCGGGTCCTGCGAATAGCCGTCCGGCCCGGCCGCGTCTTTCAGCCGGTCCAGGATGCTCATCGCGGCGCGGCGGCCCGCATCAGCCGGTCGTTGATGGCTTCACCCAGCCCCTTGCCGGGAATGGGCGATACCGCGATGCGGATGGCCGTCTTGTCCAGCGCCCGCAACATGGCGAACAGGTTGGCGGCGGCTTCGCGCAGGTCGCCGCGCGGCGACAGGTTCATCGCGGCGCCCGGCGCATCGCCGAAGCCCAGCAGGACCTCGCCGGATTCGATCTCCTGCGCGTTCAGGCGCATGGCGGCGCGCGGGGCATAATGGCTGGCCAGCTGCCCCGGCGACTGGATCAGGTTGCCGGGCGCGCCCAGGGGGCCGATCAGGTCCTCGATCTCCTCGCGCGGGATGGCGCCGGGGCGCAGCAGCAGCGGCCGGTCGTCATTGAAGCCGATCACCGTGGATTCGATGCCCAGGGTGGCGCTGCCGCCGTCGAGGATGAAATCCACCTTGCCGTCCAGCCCGTCCTTCACATGCTGGGCGGTGGTGGCGCTGACCTTGCCCGACATGTTGGCGGACGGCGCGGCCACCGGCTTGCCCACGGCCTTCAGCAGCGCGGCGGCATCCGGGTGCGAGGGCGCGCGCAGCGCCACGCTGTCCAGCCCGGCGCTGACCAGCAGCGACAAAGGCGTGTCCTTGCGGCGGGGCAGCACCAGCGTCAGCGCGCCGGGCCAGAACTTTTCCGCCAGCCCCTTGGCGCGGGGCGAGAAGACGACATGGCGCTGCGCCTCCTCCAGGTCGGAGACATGCACGATCAGCGGATTGAACAGCGGGCGGCCCTTGGCGGCGAAGATGGCGGCCACGGCCTCGCCATTGGTGGCGTCGGCCCCCAGGCCGTAAACCGTCTCGGTGGGGAAGGCCACCAGCCCGCCCTGGTTCAGCACGGCGGCGGCCTCGGCTATGCCCCGCGCATCGGCGGCGGCGATCCTTGTCTGAGTCTCGATCATGGCGCGGCAATGTAGCGGCTGCGGCCCCGATGTCGAGACCGGAAGCCTATGCGGGAATGCTGAAATGGCAGGTCTGCCATGACCGTCCAGCCAGGGCCGCAAGTGTCAGGCCGTGGGCGGCGGCCCGCCGCCCCGGATCGAGGTAACCTGCTGGGGGAAGGGGATGGAGATGCCGGCGGCATCAAACTGCTGTTTGATTGCCTTCTGAAGATCGAAATAGACATTCCAGTATTCTGCGGTCGGAACAAAGCAGCGTGCGATCAGGTTTACCGAAGACGAGGCAAGTTCGTTGACCGGCGCGATGGGCGCCGGATCTTTCAACACGCGCGCATCGCTCTTCATGAGGGCGAGCAGGATACCCTGAGCCTTTTCGATGTCATCGTCATAATCAATGCCGACAATGATATTGATGCGCCGTGTCGCCTCGCGTGAATAGTTTATGATCGCGTTGCTGAAAACCTGGGAATTGGGCAGCGAGACATACTGCATGTCCGCCGTCGTCAGCACGGTGGAAAAGAGCGTGACCTCCTTGACGGTGCCGCTCATATTGTTGCCCACCACGACATTGTCGCCCACCGAGAAAGGGCGCAGGACCAGCAGCATTACGCCGGACGCCACGTTCGACAGCGTGCCCTGCAATGCCAGGCCGATCGCCAGCGCCGTAGCGCCGACCAGGGCGATCAGGCTGGTGGTCTGAACGCCGAACTGTCCCAGCACCGCCACGATGGTGACTGTCAGGATCGCATAACGGACGGTTTTGGCCAGCAGCGGCTTGAGGGTCGGGTCCACATGGGAGCTGTGATCCAGAACCTCGCGCACCCAGCGGCCGAACCAGCGCGAAATGGTCCAGCCTATGATCAGGATGATGGTGGCGAAGATCAGGTCGCGCGCGCCATTGACCAGCATGACAGTCAAGGCGGGCAGGGCGGCCTTGACCGTGGCGGGCATCGCGGCGGCGGCGGGCAGGACGGCGGGAAGGCTCAGCGGATCGGCCATGAACAAACCTTGGGAAAGACCTTGGGGTTAACCTTGGGAGGAATTTAGCGGGATGGCTGCCAGGAACAACGCTTGACCGGCGGAATGGTTTTTACCCCTATGGCGGCCATGCGGATCCGGGGCGTGATCTATGGGGCGATTTGGGCGGCAATATGTTTGCCGCTTCCGGCTGGCGCGCAAGGCCAGCGGCCGCTGCGCGCCATTCCCGATTGCGCCGGACGGGTGGAGATCGCCAAGGCCAAAGTGGTGCGGGTGGAACGCAATGGCGCGCTGATCCTGTCCGACGGCCGCGCCATCCTGCTGGAAGGCATTCGCCTGCCTGGACGTGACGGCGACGGCGCGCTGGCCGACCAGTCGCTGGCGCTGCTGGCGGAGCTGGCAAAAGCCGCGCCCGTCACTTTTACATCCACCCCGCCCAAGCAGGATCGCTACGACCGGGTGCGGGCGCAGGCCTTCGGCGAGGGCGTCTGGCTTCAGACGGCGATGCTGGAACGGGGCATGGCGCGGGTGGCGATCTCGCCCGACCGCAATGAATGCGCCCCCGATCTCTATGAGGCCGAAGCGCGCGCGCGCCAGGCCCGTGCGGGCTTGTGGGCGGCCGGCAGCCATGCGCCGCGCCCGCCGCAGGACATGAAGGGCACGGCTGGCTCCTTCCAGCTGGTGCAGGGTTGGGTGACCAATGTCGGTACTGTTTCGGGCCGCACGGTCATCAATTTCGGCGGCGATTACGGCGGCGGCGGCAACCGGATCTTTTCCGCCGTGATAGAGCCGCAGGACCGGGCCGCCTTTCGCGGCCATGACCTTCAGGCGCTGGTGGCGCGCCATGTGCGCATCCGCGGCATGGTGGTGGATGTGCGCGGGCGGCCGGAGATCGGGTTGTCCAACCCGGCCCAGATCGAAGTCCTAGATTGACCCCCTCCGGTTTCAGCTTCCGCTCGCCTCCCGAAGAGGTCGGCGTCGCTCGCTGAAACCACCTCCCCCTTTAGGCGTGCTGACGCACGCGAAGGAAGAGGATGACCTGTGCTTACGGCAGATAATGAAAAAGCCCGGTGTCGCCACCGGGCTCTTTCGTTTGCGATAGAGGGTCGCAAAACTTTTTTATGGTCGCGCGGCCTAACGCTGTCGCTTCGCTGCGCTGGGCCGACGCTCCCTAGGCCGCCTTCTTGGTCAGCATGCCTTCGACGCGCTTGACGGCGGTGGGTTCGTCGGTCTTCTCGACCGCCGCCACTTCGCGCGCCATGCGGGCCAGGGCCTTTTCGTACAGCTGGCGCTCGGAATAGGACTGTTCCGGCTGGCCGCCGGCGCGGTGCAGGTCGCGCACCACCTCGGCAATGGAAACCAGGTCGCCGGAGTCGATCTTGGCTTCGTATTCCTGGGCGCGGCGCGACCACATGGTGCGCTTGATGCGGGCGCGGCCCTTCAGCGTGTTGAGGGCGCCGGCCACGACTTCGGGCGAGGACAGCTTGCGCATGCCGACCGCCTTGGCCTTGGTGGTGGGGACGCGCAGGGTCATCTTGTCCTTTTCAAACTCGATGATGAAAAGTTCCAGGCGCGCGCCCGCGACTTCCTTCTCCTCGATGCCGGACACCTTGCCGACGCCGTGGGTGGGATAAACCACATGGTCGTTGGTCTTGAACTCGTGCTTCTTGTTGGAGTTGGCGGGGACTTTCTTGGCCGGTGCAGTGGCGGGCTTGGCGGGCGTTTTGACGGCGGTCATTTTCTTTTCCTGTGAGGACAAAGGCATGGGAGAATCCCCCGGTGGGGCGCCGGCGGGCACACATTCGTCTCTGGTCTGAACGGAAAAGACCCTATCACGGGTCCGGCGAAAATGGAAGAAAAATCCCGCCCATCCCATTGATATAACGACGTTAATTTGCCAGCCGCCGGACCGGTCCCCGGAAAGGGGAGGCAAATCAACCGTTTGTGACAGTTGCTCTGTATGCAGAGCACACCCGGCGCGTGCGCATGTCGGACTGACGCTTTGTCAGGAACCGGAACAGGACCGGAAACCTAGGATCCCTGGCCCGGATTCGGGGAGAAGAACTGCTCCTTGTCCGGGACGCCCTGCATTTCCTTGGCGTCGGCCGGCGGCTCGCCCTTCTGACTGATATTGGGCCAGGTCTTGGAATATTCCGCGTTTAGCGACAGCCACTTTTCCAGGCCGGACTCGGTGTCGGCCTTGATGGCCTCGGGCGGGCATTCCGGCTCGCAAACCCCGCAATCGATGCACTCGTCGGGGTTGATGACCAGCATGTTCTCGCCCTCGTAGAAGCAGTCCACCGGGCAGACCTCGACGCAGTCCATGAACTTGCACTTGATGCAGGCTTCGGTGACGACATAGGTCATGGGACGGATGCTCCGGCAGGCGAAAAACCGGCTGTGCTTAAGACGGGCCGCCCGGCGAGGCAAGAGTCTTCAACAGCGCATCGCCTTGAGAATGGCTCTCAGTTTTCCAGGATTTCGTAGAGAGTCCGGGCTTCCGGCGCGGGTCCGCGCCGCTCGGCCAGCGCCACGATCCGCACGGCCATGATCTGCGCGCCGGACCGCAGGGTGAGGACATCGCCGCAACGCACCGCATGGCCGGGCTTGATGACCCGCGCCCCGTTCAGCCGGATGCGGCCTGCCTCGGCCGCTGCCTGGGCCAAGGGCCGGGTGCGGTAGAAGCGGGCATGGAACAGCCACTTGTCCAGCCGTCCTGCGGTCATCGCGCTTTCAGTGCGGCAAGGCGCGCAAAGGGTGAATGGGGATCGGGCGGCGGTTCGGGCTTGCGCGGTTTTTCGCGGCCACGCGGCGCGGCGGGCCGCCTGTCCTTCATCCGCCGCCAGACCGGCTGCGCGCCCTGCACCTCCACGGTGCGCCAGCCCAGGGCCGCGAGAACGGCGCGGGCTTCATCCTTGCCGGCGCCCAGCAGCGAGACGATGCGGGTCAACAAGGCCTCGGCGTCCTCGCCCGACGACAGGCCCTTTTCCAGTTCGTCTTCCAGCCGTTCCAGCATGTCGAACCGGATGGCCCGTCCGCCCGTCACCGCGAAACCGGCAGCGCGCAGCGCATCGTGACTGCTGTCCCTGTCCGGCGCGAAGGAGGTCAGGCCGGGCGCGGGCGCGGCGGGCGGAAACGCCTTCTTCGTCCAGATGCCCCAGAGCAGGGTCAGCAGCGCCGCCGCATCGGGCCGCAGCAGCCGGGGAATGTAGATCGTGCGCCGCCCCATCCAGACGCCGAAGGGGCGCAGGGCGCGCAGCACCGGTCCCAGTTTGTCGGGCAGGGTGACAGACGCGCGGTCCAGCGCCGCGAAATTCTCCGCCAGCTGGTGCGCGACGCCGCGCGCCTCGGCGGGCAGGGCGCCGGGCGTTCCGGTCCGGGCATCGGCCGCGTCGCGCAGCGCCAACAGCGGCTGAAGACGCGCGGCGATGCGGGCATCGATCCAGGCCTGCAGGCGCGCCTGCAATGGCTCGGCTTTTACATGATCGTCAGCCATCACCTGCACCTGCGGCGCCAGCGGTGCAGGCCCGGCGACCAGCTTGCCCACCATCGCGCCGTCCCACCACAGCTTGCCATGCTCGCTGAGGGTGATGGCGGCGTCATCGGCCTGGGCCAGCGCGGCGCTGCGCGCGGCGATCTCGCTTTCCAGGCCCTTGAGCGCGGCGGCGCGCAGGGTGCGCCCGTGTATACCGCCATTCTCGTTATTAGCCGCGCGCGGATCGGGCACGAAGCGGAAGCCTTCCAGCTTGCCGATCGCTTCGCCGCCGATCGAAACGCCGCCCGCTTCGTCCAGCGCCAGGCTGGCGAATTCGTCGTCGCGCAGATGCTTCATCAGCACTGATGTGCGCCGGTCTATGAAACGCTGCGTCAGCGCCTGGTGCAGCGCGTCGGACAGCCGGTCCTCCACCGCGCGCGTGACGCCCTGCCAGTGCGCGCCGTCGCGCGTCCAGCCCTGGCGGTGCGCCGCATAGGTATAGGTGCGGATCATCGCCAGCCGCCCCGACAGGGTTGCGACATCGCCCTCCGCCACATCGGCGCGGGCCACCTGCCGGGCCAGCCAGTCGTCGGGAATGACGCCGTCCTGTTGCAGGAACTGGAAGACCGACTTGACCAGTTTCACATGCTCGTCGGTGGACAGCTTGCGGAAATCGGGAAGCTGGCAGACATCCCACAGGCGCAGGATCGCATCGCGCGACGTGGCGGCGGCCTTTATCTCGTCGTCGTCCGACAGCAGCCGCAACGCCACCGCATCGCTGGCGGGCCGCGCACGGGTCAGGCCCCGTTCCGGCGGCGGCGCATCCAGGCTTTCGTTCAGGGCCGCCAGGCTGCGAAAGTCCAGCGCGGTGTTGCGCCATTGCAGGACACGCACGGGATCGTAGCGGTGACTTTCGATCCGCTGCACGATCTCGTCCTCGAACGGCTCGCAGTCGCCTGTCACACCAAAAGTGCCGTCATTCATGTAACGTCCGGCACGGCCCGCGATCTGGCCTGCTTCGTCGGCGCGCAGGGGCCGCATCCGCGCGCCGTCGAACTTGTCGCGCGCCGCGAAAGCGACATGGTCCACATCCATGTTCAGGCCCATGCCGATGGCGTCGGTCGCCACCAGGAAATCCACATCGCCCGACTGGTACAGCTCCACCTGCGCGTTGCGGGTGCGCGGCGACAGCGCGCCCAGCACCACCGCCGCGCCGCCACGCTGGCGGCGGATCACCTCGGCGATGCCATAGACATCCTCGGCGGAGAAACCCACCACGGCGGAACGGCGGGGCAGGCGGGTGAGCTTCCTGGCGCCGGTCCAGGCCAGGTCCGAAAAACGGTTGCGGGTGATGAACCAGGCCCTGGGAATGAAACGCTGGATGATGCCGCGCATGGTGTCGCTGCCCAGGAACATCGTCTCTTCCGTGCCGCGCGCATGCAGCAGGCGATCCGTGAAGACATGGCCGCGTTCGGGATCGGCGCAGAGCTGGATTTCATCCACCACCAGGCAGGCCACGGAAATGTCCAGCGGCATGGCCTCCACGGTGCAGACATAGAAGCGCGGATTCTTCGGGACGATTTTTTCCTCGCCGGTGATCAGCGCCACCTCGTGCGGGCCGCGCTCCCGCACGATGCGGTCATAGACCTCGCGCGCCAGCAGGCGCAGCGGCAGCCCGATCATACCGGACTTGTGCGCCAGAAGCCGCTCGATGGCGAAATGGGTCTTGCCGGTATTGGTGGGGCCAAGGACCGCCGTGACCTTGGCGGCGGGATCGCGATGCTGTCCGGTCTGCATGCCCGCTACATTGTGGTTGCGCGCCGGCGAAGCAAGAAAAAAGGCCGCCCTTGCCGGGCATGACGGCGGGAATGAGGGCCGTGAATCCGGTTTGTGAAATGCGCGTCATGAAATGCTTCACCGGCAAAATTGCCGCTGGCATCTTGGTGGAAACCGGCCCTGTGGATGACCGATTAAGAATTGGAACCTAATAGGAACGAACACGGTCCGAATCACTAACCAATTCAATATCTGCCTTTGTTCTCATACATTTACAATGGTTCGACGGCCGTCTTACACACCATATCTGGTGTCCGGGCCGAGAAATGGCGCTTTGTCCGGCCGCGGAGACTCCATTCCGTACCCGGACAAATTCCAGCTGGACCGAACGGCGTTCGGCAGGTGGTCAGCGGGGCAACCCATCCATGAAGGTGGTCATTTCGCGGATCACCGCGGCGCGGTTGGAACGCCAGACGGTGTGGGCGGCGTCCGGGAGCCATACCAGCCGGGCATTGGGATGCGCAGCGGCAAAGGCGTCGGCCTGGATTTTTCCGGCGGCGTTCTGGCGCGCGATAAAAGCACGCTGCGCCTCCGGCGCCTTTTGCGGGATGGCGAGGGTGGCGAACAGCGCCAGGATCGGCACGGTGCTGCCGCCATGCTTGCGCTCGCCATTGATGACGGCGAAGCCGATGCGGGCCTGGGGCGAATCCACACCCATCGGCAACGGCCCGGTGCGGCGCGCCTCGGCTTCGGCGGCGGCGAGATCCTTTTCAAAATCCGCCATCGCCGCGCGTATTTCCGTGATCGGCGGCACCATGTCGAGCTGGCCCGGGGCCGCCTGGAAGCGCGCCAGTTTTTCGCGCAGGTCGTTGGCGGCGATCACCAGATTGGCGCCCAAGGGAACGGTGCCGCCGGGAACGTAGAAGGCATAGGCATAACCGGCATCGAGATAGACCAGCCCGGCGACGCGGTCCGGCGCGCGGGCGGCAATGCCGCTGAGTTCCTGGCCCGCGATGGAATGCCCCGCGATTACCGGCTTTTCCAGTTTCAGGGCGTCCAGAACCGTCAGGACGTCCGTGGTCAGGCGATCCGCCGAATAGTCGGCGCGCGCCGGATCTGGCTTGTCGGACGCGCCATAGCCCCGGCGGGTGATGCCATAGACGCGATACTTCGCGGTCAGCTCCGGCGCCAGGTCATCAAAGTTATGCGCCGAGGCATTCAGCCCCGACAGCAGCACCAGCGGACGCCCGCTGCCGCCCCAGTCCACCACTTCCAGCTTCACGCCATCCTCCACCGGAATGAAACGGGTGGTGTGGGTGGTGGTATCGGGTGCGGCCTGCGCCGGGGCCGCGGCCGCCTGGGCCAGGACAGCCGGGGCAGTAGCGGGCAGGGCCAGCAGCGCCAGCGCCAGCGCAGAAATCATGATCCGCATGTGGTGCGACTCCCTATTGTCAAAACCTGACATGGGGGCCGGGGCCTGTCACTTTTCCGGCGCGAAACCGGACAACAAGCGGTAAAACAACGCCCGGAAAGTGTGGAATCGCCGCCGGATGCGGCCCGGCCGCGCTTCCCGGCGCCGCCAGACTTGACCAAAGCGGCTGCTTTGCTTATGAACCCCGCTCTTTCCGGGGTAAAAACCGCGGAAAACCTCGAGAATCGGAAGAGTTAGCCATGTCCCGCCGCTGCGAATTGACCGGAAAAGGCTTGATGGTCGGCAACAATGTCAGCCACGCCAACAACAAGACCAAGCGGATCTACCGTCCGAACATCCAGCTTGTCGCGCTGACCAGCGAACTGCTGGGCAACAGCTACAAGCTGCGCATCTCGATGAACGCGCTGCGTTCGGTGGACAAGAATGGCGGCCTGGACCCCTTCATCCTGAAGGCCAAGGACAGCCTGCTGTCGCCCAAGGCGCTGCGCCTGAAGCGCGCCATTGCCAAGAAGGCCGCCGACAAGGCAGCCTGAGGTCATCTTTTGACCGACTGATGAAGCGGGGCGCGCAGGCGCCCCGTTTTCGTTTGCGGCACATGGCTTGCGTGGCGACACCCGGAAACCAGTGAAATGTCCCGGATCGTGACGGTCCGGGCGGGCCGGGGGCATCGTGCGGGCTTATGATTACCGGAATGGGGCGCATATCGCGCCCATGATGGCGCTGGAGGCCGACGAGGGGCCTTACCGCCTGCGCCGGGGCGGGGACGCGGTCTGGCCGCCCAGGGAGCGCGCCTATGGCGGGGAGCCGCAGGACATTCTCACGCGCCATGCCCGGCCCATCCGCATCTCCACGCGGCTGGTGGTGCCGGTGGCGCTGCTGGTGACGCTGCTGGGGGCCGCCTATCTCTATACCGATGCCTATCTGCGGCTGCCGGTCGCGCCGGTGATGGTCCAGCGCGCCCTGCTGGCGATCAGCGACCTGATCCTGCCGCTCGCCTGGACGGCACTGCATCTCACCAACCGCCGCTATGGCGCGCCCTATGCCTTCGGTCAGCTTGTGGCCAGCCTGGGCATCATCATCGCGGTGGCGCTGATCAATCCCTGGGACATCAGCAACTGGATCGCCGGCGCGCCGGCCCTGAGCTGGCGGGCGACCGTGGCCTTCACCATGTCCTTCCTGCTGGCCAATTATGTGGCGATCATCGCCTTCGACGCCTTTCGCGGCCCGCGCTGGTGGAGCGCGCCGCTGGCGGCCTCCTTCGCCGCCAGCCTGGTGTTCAGCGCGGTCTACTATCCGGCCGCCTTCGCGGGCGGCGCCGAAGTGGTCTGGACGGATTCCGCGCTGGTGCATTTCGCGCTGTTCTTCGGCGAAAGCGTGCTGCTGCTGGCGCCCTATCACCTGCTGCGCCCGGCGATGCGGCCGCTGTATGGGATGAATGGGTACTGAAGTTCGCAAAGTTCCTTTGCGAACTTCAGTACGCCGCGCGCGAGGCGTGTTTGGCGAAGCCAACGAAACGATCCGTCGCTAGCGGCAGCGTCGTGCGCCGGATCGTTTCGAACGGCGAGCAAGCGGCCGGAGGGCGGCCGCCACGCGCGCGGACCTAATTTCCGCGCTTTCCCCTGCGCCCCGTCGGCGTTTCCTCCGCGAACAGGTCGGTGAGCTGTTCGGTCATCGCCCCGCCAAGCTGTTCGGCATCCACGATGGTCACGGCCTTGCGGTAATAGCGCGTCACGTCATGGCCGATGCCGATGGCGGCCAGTTCGACGCTGCTGCGCGTCTCAATTTCCTCGATCACCCGGCGCAGATGCTGTTCCAAGTAATTTCCGGCATTCACCGACAGGGTGGAATCGTCCACCGGCGCGCCGTCGGAAATCACCATCAGGATCTTGCGCTGTTCGGGCCGGGCGATGATGCGGTTGTGTGCCCAGGTCAGCGCCTCGCCGTCTATGTTCTCTTTCAGAAGGCCCTCGCGCATCATCAGGCCCAGATTCTTCTTGGCGCGCCGCCAGGGTTCGTCGGCCGCCTTGTAGACGATGTGGCGCAGGTCGTTCAGACGTCCCGGCTGGGGCGGCTTGCCCGCCGCAAGCCATTTCTCGCGGCTCTGGCCGCCCTTCCAGGCGCGGGTGGTGAAGCCCAGGATTTCCGTCTTCACGCCCACCCGTTCCAGCGTGCGGCCCAGAATGTCGGCGCACATCGCCGCCACCATGATGGGGCGACCGCGCATCGAGCCGGAATTGTCCAGCAGCAGCGTCACACAGGTGTCGCGGAAGGTGGTGTCCTTCTCACGCTTGAAGGAGAGGGGATACATCGGGTCCATCACGATGCGCGGCAGGCGTGACGCATCGAGCATGCCTTCTTCCAGGTCATACTCCCAATGGCGGTTCTGCTGCGCCATCAGCAGGCGCTGCAGCTTGTTGGCCAGGCGCGACACCACGCCCTGCATCGAGGACAGTTGATGGTCGAGGAAGGAGCGCAGCCGCGCCAGTTCCTCCTGCTCGCACAGGTCGGGGGCGGAGATTTCCTCGTCGAACTCGGTGGTGAAGACGCGATAGCCCCATTCGTCCTGATGGCGGAACGGGGCTTCCTGGCGCTGCGGCTTGGCCCCGTCTTCCGGCTCGGTCGCGTCAGTCAGGTCCTCGGCATCCTCCGAGGCCTGGTCGGACTGCATTTCCTCGCCGTCCTCGCTGTCGGCGGCGCTTTCGCTGACGGCGGATTCGCCGTCCTGCTGCGCGTCCTGATCCTCGCCTTCGTCATTTTCACCATCGGGGCTTTCGCCCTCGGCATTCTCGTCGGGCGAACTGTCGCTGTCATTCTGGTCGCCATAAGCCAGATGGTTCAGCAGGGTGCGGGTCAGCCGGGCGAAGGCCTGCTGGTCGCGCAGCGCGCCTTCCAGCCTGGACAGGTCCGCGCCCGCTTTTTCCTCGATCAGCGGACGCCACAGGTCCACGGCGGCGGCCAGCGCGGCGGGCGGCTTTTCGCCCGTCAGCTTTTCGCGCACCAGCAGCCCGATCACATCGGCGATGGGGGCTTCGTCACGGGTCTTGGCCTTGGCCAGCCCGCGCGCCACCAGCCGCTGCTCCAGCCCCGCGGCCAGGTTCTGCCGGACGCCCTGCATGGCCAGCGCGCCGATCGCTTCCACCCGCGCCTGTTCGGCGGCCTCGAAAATGGCGGCGCCGTCGGGCGACTGGGGGCGGAACTTCGCGTGGGTCTTTTCCTCGTGATAGGCCTTGCGCAGCGCATAGGCGTCGCCCGTGCCGCGCACCAGCGCGATGTCCTGCACGGAGAGATTGCGGTGCGGCGAGGGCAGGCGCGCCTTCAGCCCCTTCAGGCCCGGCGGCTCGCTGGAGAAATTGACTTCCAGCTCCGGCTCGGCCGCCAGCGACCGCACCGCCACCGAGACGGCGCGCTTGAACGGTTCGGCAGGGGATTCCGGTTTTGTCATCGGCCCAGACCTGTCATCGCCGCCCCGGCGGGCGGCCATGACATACAGCTACGCAACGAGCACCTTGGCCGCGCTCTCCGGCAGTTCCTCGCCGAAGCAGCGCTGGTAGAACTCCGCCACCGAGGCGCGTTCCAGTTCGTCGCACTTGTTGAGGAAGGTGAGGCGGAAGGCAAAGCCGACATCGCCGAAGATTTCGGCGTTCTGCGCCCAGGTGATGACCGTGCGCGGGCTCATCACCGTGGACAGGTCGCCCGCCACGAAGGCGTTGCGGGTCATGTCGGCCAGCCGCACCATCGCCGACACCGTCTTGCGGCCTTCGGCGGTGTTGTAACCGGGCGCCTTGGCCAGCACAATTTCCTCTTCCGCGTCATGGGCGAGATAGTTCAGCGTGGTGACGATGCTCCAGCGGTCCATCTGGCCCTGGTTGATCTGCTGGGTGCCGTGATACAGGCCGGTGGTGTCGCCCAGGCCGATCGTGTTGGTGGTCGAGAACAGGCGGAAGGCCGGATGCGGGTGGATCACCTTGTTCTGGTCCAGCAGCGTCAGGCGGCCCGAAACTTCCAGCACGCGCTGGATCACGAACATCACGTCGGGGCGGCCGGCGTCATACTCGTCGAACACCAGCGCCACGGGGCGCTGCAAGGCCCAGGGCAGCAGTCCCTCGCGGAACTCGGTCACCTGCTTGCCGTCCTTCAGCACGATGGCATCCTTGCCGATCAGGTCGATGCGGCTGACATGGCTGTCCAGGTTGATGCGGATGCAGGGCCAGTTCAGCCGCGCCGCCACCTGCTCGATATGGGTGGACTTGCCGGTGCCGTGATAGCCCTGGACCATGACGCGGCGGTTGAAGGCGAAACCCGCCAGGATCGCCAGGGTAGTCTCGCGGTCGAAACGGTAGGCCGGGTCAATCTCCGGCACATGCTCGCCGCCCTTCTTGAAGGCGGGGACTTTCATCCCGGTCTTGATGCCGAAGACGCTGGCGGCATCCACCGTGGTGTCCGGCGCGGCCGAGACATCGAGGGTTTCAGTATGAGTGCTCATGATCGGACGCTCTTTGTCAAAGGATAGTCGTCGAAGGATGATCGGGGCGGAATGATGTTCGGGGGAAGAGGGGCATGCCTTGCGGAAAACCGCCGCGCGGGCGGGACACGGGCGCAGGCTAGCCCGATTCAGGAAAGCAGCCCGGAGGCGCGCAACACGCCATAGGCCTTGATGACCTGTTTCAGCCGTTCTTCCGCGCCCCGGTCGCCGCCATTCGCGTCGGGATGAAAACGCTTTACGAGTTCCTTATACCGCGCCTTGATCTCGATCAAGGTGGCGTTGTGCGCCAGCTGCATGGTGTCGAAAGCCATGGTCTGGAGCCGCGTCAGATGCCGTTCCGGGCGGCGCACGGTGGAGGTTTCGCCGTCCTCTGCAAACATCGCATGGCTGTCATTCACCGCGCCCAGAGGCGACTGGCCCATTCGGGCCTTGGCGGCGCGCTTGCCCAGCTGCCAGGTCGGGCGATGGCCGGTCAGCGCGTCCTCGCGGAACTTCTGGATTTCGTCGTCATCCATGTCCCGGAAGTAATCCCAGGCCTCGTTGTGCAGGCGGGCATGGGTGCTGCAGTACCAGATATATTCCGTAAGGTTGCGGGGCGATTTGGAGACACGGCAGTTGCCGGGGCCGACGCAATCGGGCGCCTCGCACATGCGGGTGACCGGCTCCGCCTTTTTCGCCTTGCCCGGCTTGATGCGGATGTCGCTCTTGAAGCGGGAAACGCGCGGCTGAACCATTGTGGAATTATGGGATCGCGGGGGTAAAAAACAAGGAAACGTATCGCTTGACTTTGGCAGGGGGAAGGAGAAGTTCAGGCCATGTCCGTTGCTGACTCCATCCGCCGGAAGTTAACGGCCGCCTTCGCGCCCGCCGCCCTGCTGGTGGAGGATGAAAGCCATCGCCATGCCGGCCATGCCGGGGCGACGCGCGATGACGGCAGCCGGGGCGAAACCCATTTCCATGTCCGCATCGTATCGGACGCCTTTGACGGACTGGGGCGCGTCGAACGCCAGCGGCGGATCTATGCCGTGCTGGCCGAGGAGCTGGGCGGCCCGGTTCATGCCCTGTCGCTGGTCACGCTGTCGCCCGCGGAAGCGGCGAAGGCTTCGCCGTAACGCCCGACGGCACGATCCGCAGCGCCTTCATCTGGTTCCGCTGCCGCCGCATCACCTCGAAGGTATGGCCGACCTTTTCCAGCTGGTGCCTGCGGCCGCGCGAGACGGCGGTTTCGGCGACGCAAAAAAAGGCGGACACCACCAGCAGCAGGACAATGACGACGGCGGTGGAAACAAGCATGAGGCGGGGCCCCGGAGAAGCGGGCGGGATATTAGCCCGTTTCAGCCGTCCGTCAGGACGGATTTTACCGCTTCCAGCGGCACATCGCGGGTCACGAAAGCCTGGCCCAGTCCCTTCAGCAGGATGAAGGTCAGCTTGCCGTCCGTCACCTTCTTGTCATGGGCCATGTGGCCGATTAATTCGTCCGCGCTGGCGCGGGGACCGGAAATGTCTTCGATGGCGCTGGGCAGGCCCACCGCCTTCAGATGGCGGATGAAACGGTCGGCATCCTGTCCGGGGCAGAGGCCAAGCCTGACCGACAGGCGGAAAGCCAGCGCCATGCCGATGGCGACGCCTTCGCCATGCACCAGCCGGTCCGAAAAGCCGGTGGCCGCTTCCAGCGCGTGGCCGAAGGTATGGCCCAGATTGAGCAGGGCGCGATCGCCGGTCTCGCGCTCGTCGCGGGCGACGATGGCGGCCTTCATGGTGCAGGAATGGGCCACCGCCCGCACCATCGCGGCTTCTTCGCCGTCCAGCGCCTTGCGGCCATTGGCTTCCAGCCAGTTGAAGAAATCCGCATCGCCCAGCGCGCCGTATTTCGCCACCTCGGCATATCCGGCCAGAAGCTCGCGCCGGGGCAGAGTGGACAGCAAGGCGGTGTCGGCGATCACGATGCGCGGCTGGTGGAACAGGCCGACCAGGTTCTTGCCCTGCCTGGCGTTGATCGCGGTCTTGCCGCCGACCGACGAATCCACCTGGCTGAGAAGCGTGGTGGGAATCTGCGCGAAGCCGACGCCGCGCTTGAGCACGCCCGCCGCGAAACCGGTCAGGTCGCCGATCACACCGCCGCCCAGCGCCACGATCAGGCCCCGGCGGTCAATCTCCATGTCCAGCAGTTCGCCGCACACCCGTTCCAGCCCGGCAAAGCTTTTGCTGGCTTCGCCCGGCGCCATCACGATGGGCCGCGCGGCGATGCCGTCATCCTTCAGGACCTGCAACAGCCGTTCCAGATGCAGCTCCGCGACATGCGCATCGGTCACGACCGGCACGGTGCCCCGCGCCAGCGGCTTCAGGTACTTTCCCGCCATGTCCAGCATGCCGTGCCCGACATGGATGCCATAGGCGCGCTCGCCCAGGCCGACGGTGATGGTTTCGGAGGTCCCGTTCATGACGCTTCGCATATCCCATGCGCGGCCAGGGCGGCAACGATCTTGTCCAGCAGCACGGCATGGGGTTCGTCGCCGGATTCCAGCACCATCTCGGCGGTGGCATAGACCGGCTCGCGCGCCGCCAGCAACCGTTCCAGCGTGCCGCGCATGTCGCCATTGGCCAGAAGCGGGCGGGGCTGGCCTGCGCCATCCTCCGTGCCTTGCCGCTTGCGGACCCGGCCCAGCAGGATGTCCACCGGCGCCTTCAGCCAGATGGTGAAGGCGCTCTGGCGCAGGGCGGCGCGGGTCTGTTCGTCCATATAGGCGCCGCCGCCCGTGGCCAGCACCAGCGGCGGCTCGTGCAGCAGCCGGGCGATGACGCTGCGTTCCATGCGGCGGAATTCCGGCTCGCCGTAATCGGCGAAGATCTCGGCCACGGTGCGGCTGGCGGCGGCCTCGATCTCGTGATCGGCGTCCTTGAATGGCACCTCCAGCCGCGCGGCCAGACGCTTGCCGATGGAGGTCTTGCCCGCCCCCATCATGCCCACCAGTGCCACGGTCCTGCCCAGTTTCATGCCATTCCGATAGCGCGATGCTAGAGTCCTGTCCATGACTCGCAAAGAGACACGCAAGGGGACGCGCAAAACGGCCCGGCCCGCCGCCGCCAGCGCCCATCTGGTCGAGGCCTTTCTCGACATGATGGGGGCCGAACGCGGCGCGGGCGCCAATACCCTGGCCGCCTATCGCCGCGACCTGGTGGATTTTTCCGGCCATGCGGACCCGGCCAAGGCCAGCCGCGAAGACCTGCGCGCCTTCATCGCCACGCTGTCGCAGTCGGGCATGGCGCCGTCCACCCAGGCGCGCAAGCTGTCGGCGCTGCGCCAGTTCTATGGCTTCCTGTATGGCGAAGGCATCCGCGCCGACGATCCCACCCAGACCATCGCGGGGCCGCGCCCCCGCCGCCCCTTGCCCAAGATCCTGTCCGCCGAGGACCTGGAGGCGATGCTGGCCAAGGCGGCGGAGGACCGTTCGCCCGAAGGCCTGCGCCTGACCTTGATCGTGGAGATGCTGTATGGCGGCGGACTGCGCGTGTCGGAACTGGCGGGGCTGACGCTGGCGGCGGTGCGGGCGCAGGACGGCTTTATCCGCATCACCGGCAAGGGCAACAAGGAACGCCTGTCACCGCTGAGCGCCGCCGCCCGCCGGGCGCTGGACGACTATCTGGCGGTGCGCGAAGCGTTCGTGCCGCCGCAGGACCGGAACAACCGCTACCTGTTCGTCTCGCGCGGCGCGGACGGCACGCTCACCCGGCGCCGCTTTCACCAGCTGCTCAAGGCGCTGGCGCTGAAGGCGGGCCTCGATCCCGCGAAAGTGTCGCCGCATGTGCTGCGCCATGCCTTCGCCACCCATCTGGTGGAAGGCGGAGCCGACCTGCGCAGCGTCCAGACCTTGCTGGGCCATGCCGATATCGCCACCACCCAGATTTATACCCATGTGGCGCGGGACCATCTGACCCGGGTGGTGCGGGCCGC
>DASTMN010000004.1:0-28599 GCA_035714165.1 Rhizomicrobium sp. | reverse complement strand
TCACGGCCCAGCGCCTGCATCATCGGCACATTGTCGGACGGGACGATCTTCACGATCGCCTTGCCCGCATTGTTGGACAGGATCATGCCCGGCATCAGATGGGCGGCGACAAACAGCGCCGCGCGATAGGGCAATGGCATGTCGCCCCGCGACCAGACGGCGGGCGCGACCAGTATGGCGCCGTCGGCGCGCGGCGGATGGGCCGAGGCCAGCGCCGTCAGCACCACCGCCCCGCCCATGCTTTCGCCCAGCGCATAGACCGGCACGCCCGGATAGGCGGCACGCGCCGCATCTACCGCATCGTTCAGGTCGGCGCGCATCGTGTCGGCCCCCGCCCACAGGCCGGGATTGGCGTTCCGGCCGAAGCCGCGCTGGTCATAGGCGATGGTGGTGATGCCGTGTTTGGCCCAATAGGCGCCGGGCATGGCGAAGGCGTTGGAATAATCGCTCATGCCGTGCAACGCCACGATCACCGCGCGCGGCGCGCCCTCGGCGTCCCAGCGGCGCAGCGGCAGCCGCGCGCCATCGCGCGTCACCAGTTCCCCGGCGGCCATCACGGGCGGCACGGCGTCAGGCCCCCGCGCGCCGAAACGGGGCGCGCAACCGGCCAGCAGCACAAGACCAAGAACAGCAAGCCACCGCATCCCCGCGCCCTTAGCCCAGCGGCAACAGTCCGACCATCGCCCCGGACAGGCCGCTGGCCATCACCCCCGCCACCAGCGCGCGCAGCGACAGGGCCACCACCTCGCCCCGGCGTTCGGGGATCAGCGCGCTCATGCCCGCGATCAGGATGCCGACGCTGGCGAAATTGGCGAAGCCGCACATGGCATAGACCGTGATCATGGCGGCGCGCGGGTCCAGCGATCCGGCGGGCAGTGCCGCCATTCTGAGATAGGCCACCAGCTCGTTGAGGATCACCTTGACGCCCAGCAGCCCGCCCGCCGTCACAGCCTGCTCCCAGGGCACGCCCAGCAGCCAGACCAGCGGCGCGAACAGCCAGCCCAGCATTCGTTCCAGCGTCAGGGGCGCGCCCGCCACATCGGGCAGCACGCCCAGCACCAAATTGGCCAGCGCCACCAGCGCGGTGGTGACGATCAGCATGGCCAGAATCTGGAGATAGATTTTCAGCCCATCCTCGGTGCCCTGCGCCATCGCATCCATCGTGGACCGGTATTGCACCGTGCCCTCGCGCGGGGTCACATCGGTGTCGGCGGCGCCCGGCACCATGATGCGGGCGATCAGGATGCCCGCCGGCAGCGACATCATCGAGGCGACCAGCAGGTGCCCCAGCGCGCCGGGCAGGACATTGGCCAGGATGGTGGCATAGAGCACGAAGACGCTGCCCGCGATCACCGACAGGCCCACCGTCATCAGCACGAACAGTTCGGTGCGGGTCATCCGCGCCAGATAGGGCCGTATGACCAGCTGGCCCTCGATATTGCCCAGGAAGACCATCGAGGCCGAACTCAGCGTCACCGCCCCGCCCAGGCCCAGCGTCCGGCGCAGCACCACCGCCATGCCGTGCACGATGGCGGGCAGGATGCGCCAGTACCAGAGGATGGCCGACAGCGCCCCCACCACCATGATCAGGGGCAGAATCGAAAAGGCCAGGTTGATCATGTTGCCGGGATGGGTGACGGCGAAAGGCGCGGGCCCGCCGCCCATGTAACCGAAGATGAAGCTGGTGCCCGCCTGGGTCGCGGCGGTCAGCGCCGTCACCACGCCGTTCAGGCCATACAGCGCGTCGCGCGCCACCGGCACCTTCAGCAGCAGCAGCGCGATGGCCGCCTGCAGGGCCAGCGTGCCCGCCACCATGCGCCAGCGAAAGGCGCGCCGGTCCTCGGACAGCGCCCAGGCGGCGGCGATGATGGCCATGATTCCCAGCGCCGATTGCAGATGCTCCAACGGACCGTCCCAGCCAGATACCCGGCGGGAAGCTACACGATTTTGCCGTCCCGTCCATGACAGGACGCGCGGGCGCGGATAGTCTGCCGCCCCGATGGAAACGAAGAAAAAACAGACGATCCTGGCACTGGCGGGCGCGCGCGCCATCCCGCCGCTGATGATCGTGCTCTATCACTATAGCGAGGGCCATCATTACACCGGCCTGCAATGGCTGGATCGCATCACCACCCGCGGCTATCTGTGGGTGGAGTTTTTCTTCGTGCTGTCGGGCTTCATCCTGACCCATGCCTATGCCACGCGGCTGCCCGACCTGCTCCGGCCGCGCGGCTATCTCGATTTCCTGCGCGCCCGGCTGATCCGCCTGTATCCGCTGCACCTGTTCATGCTGCTGCTGGTGCTGGCGATGGTGATCGTGTTGCGCGCGCTGGCGGCGGCGGGCGGCTATGTCTCGATCTTCGACCTGCCCTGGCACCAGGATGTCAGCCCCAGGGGCTTTGTCCTGAGCCTGTTCCTGGTGCAGGCCTGGAACACCATGGACCGGCTGACCTGGAACGGCCTGTCCTGGTTCGTCAGCGCCGAATTCGCGCTGGTCCTGCTGTTTCCCGCCCTGCTCTGGCTGGCCGCGCCACAAAAAGGCCAGCCCTGGCGCGGCCTCGCGCTGGTGGCGGCAGGGCTGGGCGGGCTGGTGCTGCTGCTGGCGGGTTCGCGGCACGGGCTGGACATCACCTTCCGCAACGGCGTGCTGCGGGGGCTGTGCGATTTCACCGTCGGCATGGGGCTGGCGGTGATCTTCCGCCAGGTGCAGCACCAGCGCATTCCCGTCTGGACCCATTCGGTGATCCAGGCCCTGCTGCTGCTCCTGCTGGCCTACAGCGTCACCCGCACCGGCTGGTCGCACACCTTCAACGACATCTATACCGTGCTGCCGATCATGGGACTGGTCTTCGCGCTGGCCTTCGACAAGGGCTTCCTGGCCGAGGCACTGAAGACGCGCCCCTTCCAGACGGTCGGCGAATGGTCCTATGCCATCTATATCGGCCAGACCGCCTGGCTGCTCACCCTGCGCTTCCTCAAGCAGCGCGTCTTTCCCGCGCCCGACACGCTGGTGCTGGGCTGGCGCTGGGCCGATATCGCCTGGTGGCTGGAGCCGGCAGGGCTGCTGATCGCATGCCTCCTATGGGGAGCGTTTCTGGCGCGCCATGTCGAAATCCCGGCGGCGGCGAAGCTGCGCGCCCGTTTCGGACGCCGCCTTGACCCCAAAAGCATTCCCACCCCATCGTAGCCGCAGAAAACCGGAGGCCGCCCCATGTCCATTTCATTCGCAAACAAGGTCGTCATCGTCACGGGCGCCGGTGGCGGGCTGGGCCGCGCCCATGCCCTGCATCTGGCGAAGCTGGGCGCCAGGGTTGTCATCAACGACCTGGGCGGATCGCTGGACGGCAGCGGCGGCAATTCCGAAGCAGCCGAGAAGGTTGTGGCCGAGATCAAGGCGGCGGGGGGCGAGGCCATCGCCAACGGCGCCAGCGTCAGCGACGATGCGGGCGTCGCCCATCTGGTCAAGCAGACCATGGACACCTGGGGCCGCATCGACGTGCTGGTCGCCAATGCCGGCATCCTGCGCGACAAGAGCTTCGGCAAGATGGAGCTGAAGGATTTCACTGCCGTGATGGATGTGCACCTGCTGGGCACGGTCAAGCCGGCCAAGGCGGTGTGGGACATCATGAAGGCGCAGGGCTATGGCCGCATCGTCGTCACCACCTCCTCCACCGGCCTCTACGGCAATTTCGGCCAGACCAATTACGGCGCGGCCAAGCTGTCGCTGGTGGGCTTCATGAATTCGCTGAAGCTGGAAGGAGCCAAGGACAATATCCGCGTCAATGCGGTCTGCCCGGTGGCCGCCACCCGCATGACCGAGGCGCTGATGCCGCCCGCCGTGCTGGAAATGCTGAAGCCCGAATTCGTCTCGCCCGCCGTGGCCTACCTGGCCTCGGAAAACGCGCCCAGCGGCGTGATCCTGACGGCGGCGGCGGGCGTCTTCGCCGCGGCGCAGATCGTGGAAACCGATGGCGTCAACCTGGGTCACGGCGCCACCGCCGACGATATCGCGGCGCACTTCTCGCAGATTTCCGACTGGTCCACCGCCAAGCATTACGAACAGGGCGGCGAACAGAACGCCAAGTTCTTCGCGCGGGTACAAGACAAACCCTTGCTCGGCTAACGAAGCCACGCAGGCCCGCCCCCTCGCGTGCGCCGGCACGCTGGAGGGAGAGGTGGTTTCAGCGGGCGACGGCGACCTCTTTGGGAGCCGAGCGAAAGCTGAAACCGGAGGGGGTTGGAAAACAGTAACATCACGTCATAAATTTTTGCCGCCGCGCGAAAATGGCTCTTGTACCGGCCCGCGAATAACTCCACGCTTGCGGCATGAACGACCTCGCGCTGTCGGTTCGGCCGGCGCGGCCTGAAGACGCCGCAGACCTTGCGCGCATCTACATCGAATCCTGGCAGGACACCTATGCGGGCCTTATTCCGCATGCGATTCTGAGCGGCATGTCGTCCCAGCGGCTGACCGCCAGCTGGCAATCCAGCATCCGGACGGCGGAACGCAACGGCAGCGCCGTGCTGGTGGCCGAGGATGCCGGTCACGGCCCCATCGGACTGTGCAGCCTGGGACCAGCGCGCGATGCCGCGCTGGGTTACGACGGCGAAATCTATACCCTGTATGTGGACCCGGCCTTTCTGGGCCGGGGCACGGGCCGCGCGCTGCTGGCCGGGGCGTTCGACACGCTCAAGACACACAAGCTGCGCTCCTGCCTGATCTGGGCGCATGCCCGCAACAATGCCTGTTATTTCTACGAGGCGATGGGCGGCAGGCGCGTGGCGTCGCGCACCATCCGCCTGCTGGGCGAACTGACGCCGGAGGTCGGCTTCGGCTGGCGGCAGCTGACGGCACAGGCCCAGCGGCGCGTCCTGCCGTCCTGAACCTGCCTTACAGATCCCCTTACAGATCCTTGGGCCGCACGAACTCCACCAGCTTGCCGGTGGCGGGCGCGATGTCGCGCCAGCGTCCCGCATCGAAATCCAGGATCGCCAGGGCGCAGGTGGGAAACTTCTCTTCCAGCTGCTCGTAGCGGCTGCGCTCCTTGCTCCGCACCGGCTCGCGCGCCAATTGCGTGGCCAGGTCTTCCATGCCGGAATTGTGGCCCACCATCATCAGCGCCGAAACCGGGGCGGGCGCAGCGCGCACCGCCGCCAGGATGCGGCCGGGATCGGCCAGGTAGAGATTGTCGCGGTATTCGATCTCGGTCTCGATCTGCTGCAGCACCAGTTCGGCGGTCTGGCTGGTACGGGCTGCGGCCGAGCAGAGGATCAGGTCGGGCCGGTGCCCGTTGCGGCGAAGATGGCGCGCCATCGCGGCGGCATCCTGCATGCCGCTGAGCATCAGGGTGCGGTCGAAATCTTCCGTACCGCCGTCAGCCGGCTGGGCCTTGGCATGACGCAGCAGGAACAGCCTTTTCATGCGCGCGCGTGCCCTGCGAATCCCGCATAAAGCTTATGTTCTTGACCCCTGGGGGGCAACGGGGCCACAAAATCCGCCCGCACAGCGAACCGTCACAAAGCGGCACCAAAGGTACCTCCGGCATGGCCACCAACAAGAAACCCGGCAACTGGCGCAGGCGCACCCAGGCGGTGCGCGGCGGACAGGTCCGCACCGCCTTCCAGGAAACCTGCGAGCCGCTGCTGATGACCGCCGGCTATGCCTATGAGGAAGCCGAGGAGGCCGAGGCGCGCTTCAAGGGTGAAAGCCCCGGCTTCCAGTACAGCCGCCTGGCCAACCCCACCGTCAGCATGTTCGAGGAGCGGATGGCACTGCTGGAAGGCGCGCCGCTGGCCCGCGCCACCGCCACCGGCATGGCGGCGGTCTCGGCCGTCTTTCTGGGTTCGCTCAAGGCGGGCGACCATGTGGTGTCGGCCAACGCCCTGTTCGGCTCCTGCCGCTATGTGATCGAGACGGTGCTGCCGCGCTTCGGCATCGCCTGCACCTTCGTGGACGGCAGCGACCTGTCCGCCTGGCAGGCCGCCATGCGCCCGGAAACAAAACTGCTGTTCGTGGAGACGCCGTCCAACCCGACGCTGTCCATCGTGGATATCGCGGCGGTGGCGAAGATCGCGCAGAAAGGCGGGGCGCGGCTGGTGGTGGACAATGCCTTCGCCACCCCCGCCCTGCAGCGGCCCATGGAGCTGGGCGCGCATGTCGTGGTCCATTCCTCCACCAAATTCATCGATGGCCAGGGCCGCGCCCTGGGCGGCGCCATTCTCTGCCACCAGGATTTCCTGGACGAGAACCTGCAACAGTTCCTGCGCAACACCGGCCCCAGCATCAGCCCCTTCAATGCCTGGCTGCACCTGAAGAGCCTGGAGACGCTGGAACTGCGGATGCGCGCCCATTGCGAAAGCGCCGCCAGGATCGCCGACTTCTTGGCCGGACATGCCAAGGTCCAGCGCGTGCTGTACCCCTTCCGCGACGACCATCCGCAGGCGGCGCTGGCCCGCGCGCAGATGTCGGCGGGCGGCGGCGTGCTGGCCTTCGAGATCGGCGGCGCCAAAAAAGAAGCCTTCCGCTTCGCCAATGCGCTTCAGATCGTGGATATCTCCAACAATCTGGGCGACACCAAGAGCCTGCTCACCCATCCGGAAACCACCACCCACCAGAAAATGTCTCCCGAGGCGCGCGCCGCCGCGGGCGTCACCAGCGGCATGCTGCGCCTGTCGGTGGGGCTGGAGGATGCCGACGATCTTTGCGAGGACCTGGACCAGGCCCTGAACGCCATCTGAAAGAGGCCTGCATGTCCGAACACCGGATTTCCCTGCGCTGGACGGACGGCGGCAAGCCCTTCACCTATGAGGGCTATCCGCGCGAGCATGAAATCACCTTCAAGGACGGGCAGGACCGGATGACCGCCAGCGCCGCACCCATCTATCGCGGCGATGGCGTGCATAGCGATCCCGAAGACCTGCTGGTGGCGGCGCTGTCCTCCTGCCACATGCTGAGTTTCCTGGCCATTTGCAGCAAGAAGAAGATCACGGTGAAATCTTACGAGGACGATGCCGTGGGATTGCTGGAAAATGACGGCGGCACGCCCTGGATCAAACATGTCACCCTGCGCCCCAAAGTGGTGGCCGACGCCGATGCCGCCACGCTGGAACAGGTGCATCACCTGGCGCACAAGGCCTGTTTCATCGCCAATTCCGTCAGGACCGAGGTTGCGGTCGAGCCGCAATAACAATCCCGCACAGCCCCGCCGCCCCTTTTGCGCGCGACGCGCGGCTGAAACCGGTGGGGGTTAACTTAAAAAAAGAACCCGCTTGCGCCCAAAGGCGCGGGGCGGGATAATTCGGGAACAGGATAATCTGACCCATGTTCTTCGATACCGAGACTTTTACCCATACCGATGACGCGCTGCTGTACGAGCGCGAGACCCACCGCATCCGCGTCTCGGTCCAGCCCGCCTACCTGGACGACCAGTCGGACCCGGAAGGCGACCGCTATGTCTGGTCCTATACCGTGACCATCGAGAACAAGGGCAAGGAGCCGGTGCAGCTTCTGTCGCGCTACTGGAACATCATGGACGGCATGGGCCGGGTGCAGGAAGTGCGCGGCGCGGGCGTGGTGGGGGCGCAGCCGACCATCGCGCCGGGCGAATGTTTCCAGTACACCTCCGGCTGCCCGCTGGAGACGGCCTCTGGCACCATGAGCGGCCATTATCAGATGATGAGCGCCTCGGGCCGCAGCTTTGAAGCGGAAATCCCGGCTTTCCTGCTGGAAAGCCCCTATGAGCACCGCCAGATTCATTAATCCCTGCCCGCCGCAAGGTTGAAACCGGCGCGGGCGCGGGCGAAACTTTCCCATGACCAGACCGACACGCGAAGAGGCCGAACAGGCCGTCCATACCCTGTTGCGCTGGGCCGGGGACGATCCCGCCCGCGAGGGCCTGCGCGACACCCCTGCCCGCGTCGCCCGCGCTTTCGAGGACTGGTTCAGCGGCTATGACCAGGACCCGGAAGCCTATCTGGCCCGCACCTTCGAGGAGATCGAAGGCTATGACGACATGGTGATCCTCAAGGACATCCGGTTTGAAAGCCATTGCGAGCATCACCTGGCCCCGATCATCGGGCGCGCCCATGTCGGCTATCTGCCCACCAACCGGGTGGTGGGAATCTCCAAGCTGGCGCGGGTGGTGGAAGCCTATGCGCGCCGGCTTCAGGTGCAGGAAAAGATGAACGCCCAGATCGCCAACACCATCCAGAAGGTGCTTCAGCCCAAGGGCGTGGCGGTGGTGGTCGAGGCCGGGCACCAGTGCATGACCACGCGCGGCGTGCACAAGACCGGCGTGACGATGGTGACCTCCACCATGCTGGGGGCGTTCCGCGACAATTCCGATACGCGGCGGGAGTTCCTGGACATCATCGGCAATCCCGCCAGCCGCGAAGACCGATAGGCCCATGACCGGCGCGCTCGACCTGGTGAAGGACCTGATCGCGTTCGACACGACCAGCCGCGACTCCAACCTGGCGCTGATCGACTTCGCGCAGGCCCTGCTGGAAAAATCCGGGGCGCGCTGCCGCCGCACTTATGACGCGGGCGGCCACAAGGCCAACCTGTTCGCCACCTTTGGTCCGGCCCTGGAAAACAGGGAAATGGATGGCGGGTATGTGCTGAGCGGCCATACCGATGTGGTGCCGGTGGACGGGCAGGACTGGTCGTCCGATCCCTTCCGGCCCGAAGTCCGCGACGGCCTGCTGTACGGCCGCGGGGCCTGCGACATGAAGGGCTTTATCGGCGTGGCGCTGAGCCTTGCGCCGCAGATCGGGCGCGCCCGCCTGGCGCGGCCGATTCACTTCGCCTTGTCCTATGACGAGGAAGTGGGCTGTGTCGGCGTCACCGGCCTCCTGGACGACATACAGGCGCAGGGCCTGAAGCCCGCGCTGGCGATCATCGGCGAACCGACGCTGATGTCCATCGTGGGCGCGCACAAGGGCGGCGCCAAGCTGGTGACGCGCTGCTGCGGCCGCGAGGCCCATTCCAGCGGCCCGGAAAAGGGCGCCAATGCGGTGATGATGGCGGGCGAATTCGTGACCCTGCTGGACAGCGTGTGGGAAGAACAGCGCGCCGATGAAGACCCGCGTTTCGATCCGCCCCATTCCACGGTGCAGGCCAACATGATCCGGGGCGGCACCGCCGTGAACATCCTGGCGCGCGAGGCCGAAGTGACCTGGGAATATCGCTGCCTGCCCGACCGCGACCCGCAAAAGATACTGGATCGGGTCGCCGCGCGGGCCGAGGCGGAAATCCTGCCCAAATACCGCCGCCGCGCGCCGGAAGCGGCGCTGCGGACCGAAAAGCATGCCCAGTATCCGGGACTGGTGATGGACGAGGAATCCCCCGCCATCCGGCTGGCGCGCGAACTGACCGGCGCCAACCGGGTCGAGGCGGTGGCCTATGGCACCGAGGCGGGGCACTTCCAGGCCTACGGCATTCCGGCGGTGATTTGCGGCCCTGGCTCCATCGAGCAGGCCCACCGGCCCGACGAGTTCTGCGCCGTCAGCGAACTGCAAGCCTGCGAAGCGTTCCTGGCGAAAGTGATCGCCAAAGCCTGCGCCTGAGTTCGGGACGGGCGCGCAGTTCGCGGATCGCCAGCAGCGCGCCTTCCGCCAGCAGCGTGGCGGCAAGCCCGCTGGGCAAGAAACGCAGCAAGCCGAAACGGCCCAGCAGGCGCGGTACGACGCGCCGGGCGGCGAAATGGACCGTGGCGCGCGCCAGCCGGCTCACGACAGCGCCTCCGGTCCGATTTCATGGGTCTTGCCGCAAAACTCACACCGCGCCCGGATGATCCCGTCGGGATCGGCCAGGCCCAGGCGTTCCTCCGGCGCATAGCCGCGCAGCACCGTGACGATACGGGCGCTGTCGCAGTCGCAGCGGAAGATCACCGGCTCCGGCGGCTGCACCCGCACTTCGTCCTCGTGGAACAGCCGCCACAACAGGGTTTCCGGCGCCAGGCTGGTGTCCACCAGCTCCAGGTCTTCCACCGTCCGCAGCAGCAGGGACAGCCGGTCCCAATCGTCGGATTTTGTTTCGATGCCCTGCTTGGCGCTTTCGGGCGTCATCTGCAGCATGATGCCGCCCGCGCGCCAGTGCGGCGCAGGATCGCCCGCCACAAACAGCGGCGCGGCGGCCAGCCGGATGACGGTGGGCAACTGTTCGGACTGGGCGAAATAGGTCTCGGCGCTGGCGGCGATGCCGTCGGGCGAAAGCTGCACGATACCCTGATAGGTCTTGCCGCCCCGCTGCGGTTCGATGGTGATCGCCATCACGCCACTACCCGCCAGCCGGGCGAAGGCCGTGTCCTCCAGCCCGGCGAACCGGTGGGCATCGACGCGCGCATAGCCGCGCACGCCCCGCGCATGGTTTTCATCGGCGCCGTAATAATCTGCGGCGACAAGGTCCAGCGGGCCATCGCCCTTGGTCTGCACGGTCAGGCGGCCATCCAGCTTCAGGGCGGTGCCCAGCAGCGCGCCCAGCGCCACCGCTTCGCCCGCCACGCGGGCGGCGGCTTCGGGCAGGGCATGGGCCGTCAGGGCGCGGGCAGACGCCGCGTCCAGCCGCACCAGGCGGCCGCGCACGCCCGCCTTGGCGATGTCGAACGGCAATACAAAATCGCCATAGGGCGACGGGATGGGGTCCATCTTGTCAGGCATGGGTAATCATATGGGGCTCTGCCCCGGATTTTCAATGTATGCCGTCATAGGCGCGGCGCGAGGAATTTTGTGGCGTGGGCAGGAGCGTCGCGCGGAGCGTGCGCAAGGCACATGAGCACGCGCGACGAACCCACGACGCAAAAGGCCCGCGCCCTCGTCTAGGACAAAGCCCAGGCCAGGATCGCCTTCTGGGCGTGGAGACGGTTCTCGGCCTCGTCGAACACCACCGACTGGGGGCCGTCGATCACCGCATCCACCACCTCCTCGCCGCGATGGGCGGGCAGGCAGTGCATGAACAGCGCATCCTTGGCGGCAAGGCCCATCAGCGCCTGGTTGACCTGATAGGGCTTGAGGATCATGCGGCGCTTGGTGGCGTTGTCGTCGCCCAGCGACACCCAGGTGTCGGTGACGACGCAATCGGCATCTTTCACCGCCGCTTCCGGATCGGTGCCGAAGCTGACCAGATCGCTGCCGGAGGCCCAGTCGCGCACTTCCGGGTCCAGCGGGAACTCGCGCGGAGACGCGACCTTCAGCTTGAAGCCGAACTTCACCGCCGCATGGACGAAGCTGTGCAGGACATTGTTGGTGTCGCCCACCCAGGCCACGGTCGCCCCGGCGATGGAGCCGCGATGCTCCTCGAAGGTCTGGATGTCGGCCATGATCTGGCAGGGATGCGACCACTTGGTCAGGCCGTTGATCACCGGGATGGTGGCGTTGGCGGCCAGGTCCTCGACCATCTCATGGTCCAGCAGGCGGATCATCACCGCATCCACATAGCGCGAGATCACCCGCGCCGTGTCGGAAATGGTTTCCTCGCGGGCAAGCTGCATCTCGTTGCCGGTCAGCATCAGGGCGCTGCCGCCCAGCTGCCGCGCCGCCATGTCGAAGGAGATGCGGGTGCGGGTGCTCTGCTTGTCGAAGATCATGGCCAGCACGCGCCCGTCCAGCGGGCGGTCGGCGTCGGGCGCGCCCTTGGGCAGGCCCTTGCGCGCCGCCTTGCGCGCCCTGGCGTCGGCTATGATGGCCTTCAGCGTGTCGCTGTCATGGTCCGACAGGTCCAGAAAGTGCCGGGGCACGGTCTTCAGCGGGGCGTTCATTGGGCGACTACCTGTTTGGCGTTCCGGGAGGCATCGATCTGCGATGCGGTCTTGTTCAGCAATTCCATGCCGGTGCGGGCATCGTCCTCGCTGAGTGTCAGCGGCGGCAGCAGTCGCACCACATTGTCGCCCGCCGGCAGCACGATCAGGCCATTGGCCCGCGCGGCGGTGATGAAATCGGCGGAAGGCGTCTTCATCTTGAGGCCGATCATCAGTCCCTGCCCGCGCACTTCGGCGAACAGGTCCGGGTGACCCGACACCAGCGCGCCAAGCTGCTGGTGCAGGTAATTGGCCATCTTGTTGACATGCTCAAGAAAGCCCGGCGACAGAACCATGTCCACGGCCGCATTGCCCACCGCCATGGCCAGCGGATTGCCGCCATAGGTGGTGCCGTGGGTGCCCGCGCCCATCGCGGCGGCGACCTCGGCGGTGGCCAGCACCGCGCCCAGCGGGAAACCGCCGCCGATGCCCTTGGCCACCGTCATGATGTCGGGCGCGATGCCCAGCCATTCATGGGCGAAGAACTTGCCGGTGCGGCCCACGCCGGTCTGGATCTCGTCGAAGATCAGCAGCAGGCCACGATCGTCGCAGACCTTCCGCAGGTGCCGCAGGAACTCCGGCGCGACCGGGCGCACGCCGCCCTCGCCCTGCAAGGGTTCGATCAGGATGGCGGCGGTCTGCGGGCCGATGGCCTTGTCCAGCGCCGCGCGGTCTTCCACCGGCACCTGGTCGAAGCCTTCCATCCTGGGGCCGAAACCTTCCAGGTACTTTTCGTTGCCGGTGGCGTTCAGCGCGCCATAGGAGCGGCCGTGAAAGGCGCCTTCGAAGGTGACGATATGGAAGCGTTCGGGATGGCCGGCCGCATACTGGAAGCGGCGAGCGGCCTTGATCGCCAGTTCCATCGCCTCGGTGCCGGAATTGGTGAAGAACACCGCGTCGGCAAAGGTGGCGTCCACCAGCCGGGCCGCCAGGCTTTCCTGCCCCGGCACCCGGTAGAGGTTGGAGGTGTGCCACAGCTTGCCTGCCTGCTCGGTCAGGGCGGCGATCAGCCGGGGGTTGGAATAGCCGAAGGCGTTGACGGCGATTCCCGCACCGAAATCCAGATATCGCGTCCCATCCTCGGCAATGAGCCAGGAGCCCTCGCCACGGACGAAGGCGACATCCGTCCGGTTATAGGTGGGAAACAGAGCGGACACGGTGCGAATCTCCCTTTGGAAACTGTGGATTGCGCCTGGGTTATCCGCTTTTGAAGGGCCTTTCTCAACCCCGCCGCGGCGCATTCCGGCCCCTCCGGCGGCTCATGACGGGGCGGGAATCATGTGGACAAGGGCTTGCGGCGGCCCCGTAGTGCTTGTGCGGAACGGAGCGGAGGATACTGTATTTTGTGAATGGGGCGCCAAGGCGCACCGCCAAAGGAGCGACAACCATGACGACGGTAAACTGGTCGGATGACCGGGTCGAGCAGCTCAAGACATTGTGGACCGAGGGCCTTTCGGCCAGCCAGATCGCCCGCGCCCTGGGCGGGGTGACCCGCAACGCCGTGATCGGCAAGGTGCACCGGCTGGGCCTGGCGGGCCGCGCCAGCCCCTCCCGCAGCGAACGCCCGCGCCTGCCCATGGCGCCCAAGGTGCCCAGCGTGCGCGCCCATGTCCCCGCCATCCCGGTGGTGGAGGAAGATCCGCTGATTTTCGAGGACGGCAGCCACGCCACGGTCCTGACCATCAGCGACCGCATGTGCCGCTGGCCGATCGGCGATCCCGCCGCCACCGAGTTCCATTTCTGTGGCCGCAGCCCCAAGTCCGGCTCGCCCTATTGCGAGGCCCATGCCCGCAAGGCCTACCAGCCGCAGCAGACGCGGCGTGAAAAGGACAAGGGCCGGATGGCCAGCTAGACCAGCCGTCTTTCAATACCGAAAAGCCGGTCCCCAGGGACCGGCTTTTTGCTTTAGGGTACCCGCCATGTCCGTTTTCGATTTCACCGCCACGCTTCTGAACGGCGAAGAGGCTTCGCTGTCACGCTGGCGCGGGCGGGTGCTGCTGATCGTCAACACTGCCAGCGCCTGCGGCTTCACCCCGCAATATGCGGGCCTGCAGGCGCTTTACGACAAGCTGGAGCCGCGCGGCCTGACCGTGCTGGGCTTTCCCTGCAACCAGTTCGGAGCGCAGGAGCCGGGCACCGCCGACGAGATCGGCGCTTTCTGTCAGAAGAATTATGGCGTCACCTTTCCGGTCTTCGCCAAGGTCGATGTCAACGGCCCTAACGCCCATCCCCTGTGGCGTTATCTGACCCAGGAAAAGCCCGGCATCCTGGGCACCGAGGCGATCAAGTGGAACTTCACCAAGTTCCTGGTGAACCGCGACGGCATTCCGGTGGCGCGCTACGCCCCGCGCGACAAACCGGAAGCGCTGGAAAAGGCCATCGAGAAACTGCTGTAGCCGCAGGCGGAAAATGAAAAGGCCGTGCGGATCGCACGGACTTTGACTATCTACCCTGTTGCTCCGGTCACCCGGCAAGGTAATTTCATCATCAGGCGGCGCTGCTGCCCGCCGAGGCGGTGTCCAGCGAATAGCCGGCCGAGCGCACCGTGCGGATCGGGTCGGTCGCGCCGTCCACATTCAGCGCCTTGCGCAGCCGCCCGACATGCACGTCCACGGTGCGGGCCTCGACATAGACATCGCTGCCCCACACCGCGTCCAGAAGCTGCTCGCGGGAAAAGACGCGGCCCGGATGCTGGATCAGGTGATCCAGCAGGCGGTATTCGGTAGGGCCCAGATGCACCTCGGTGCCGGACCGGCGCACCCGGTGCGCGGCGCGGTCCATCTCGATATCGCCCACCTGCACCACATCCTCGGCCAGGCTGGGGCGGATGCGGCGCATCACGGCGCGCAGACGCGCCAGCAGCTCGGTCATGGAGAAAGGCTTGGTCAGGTAATCGTCTGCGCCGGTATCCAGGCCGCGGATGCGGTCCGATTCCTCGCCCCGCGCCGTCAGCATCAGGATGGGGACATTGCGCGTTTCCTGGCGGCCGCGCAGGCGACGGCAGACCTCGATGCCCGAGAGCTGGGGCATCATCCAGTCCAGGATCACCAGGTCGGGCTGTTCCTCGGCGGCGACCAGCAGGGCCTCCTCGCCGTCGCGCGCTTCCAGCACGCGATAGCCCTCGCGCTCCAGATTGTAGCGCAGCAGGGTGACAAGGGCGCTTTCGTCTTCGGCAACAAGGACGGTGGGCTTGGTCATGCGCGGCTTTCGATCACGGTTTCGGAGGTATAGTCCGCCTTGGGGCGGTTGTTGGCCAGGTATCCGGCCCGCACCATATGGTACACGACCTCGGCGATGTTGGTGCAATGGTCGCCGCTGCGCTCGATATTCTTGGCAACGAACAGAAGATGCGTGCACAGCCCGATGGTGCGCGGGTCTTCCATCATGTAGGTCAGCAGTTCGCGAAACAGGCTGTTGTAGATTTCGTCGATCTCGCCGTCGCGGTTCCACACCGCTTCGGCTTCCTCGGCATTGCGGTTGGAGAAAGCGTCCAGCACCTGCTTGAGCTGGTTCTGCGCGGCCTTGCCCATGCGGGCCAGGCTCTGGGTCAGGCGGATGGGCGGTTCGCGGTTCAGCACCAGCGCGCGCTTGGCGATGTTCTTGGCCAGGTCGCCGATGCGTTCCAGCTCGGCGGCGGTCTTGATCGCGGCCAGCGTCTCGCGCAGGTCGACCGCCATCGGCTGGCGCAGCGCCAGCAGCTTCAGCGCGCGCTCCTCGATTTCCTGCTGCATCTCGTCAATGCGGGCATCGCCGCCCACCGCGCGCTCGGCGGCGGCGCTGTCGCGGCGCGAAATCGCCTCAATGGCGGATGCGAACTGGGCTTCGGCCAGCCCGCCCATCTGCGCCACCAGGGCCGAAAGGGTTTCAAGCTGTTCGCCGAAGGATTTGACGGTGTGTTCGGTCATCGCGGGTTCTCGGATCCAGATACGCCGCCCTGCCTAGGCGGTTCGCACCACTCCTATGCGACGTTTTTATAACATTTCCGTGACAGGCGCGGCGGGCGCCGGTTTTCCCGCCATTTCCGCCACTTTTCCGGCCGGCTCCGCATCCGGCGCGACGGGCAGGAAGACCGTGAACGTGCTGCCCTCGCCCAGCGTGCTCTCGATGGACAGCCGTCCCTGATGGCGATTCACGATGTGCTTGACGATGGCCAGGCCCAGCCCGGTGCCACCGCGCTCGCGGCTGCGCTTCACATCCACGCGATAGAACCGTTCGGTCAGGCGCGGAATGGCCGAGGCGGCGATGCCCTCGCCGTCGTCGCGCACCGCCACGGCCACCAGATCATCCTGAAGGCGCAAGCTCACCCGCACCTGCCCGTTCTCGCGGCCATACTTGATGGCGTTGTGGACCAGGTTCTGGAACAGCTGCACCAGTTCGTCATGCTCGCCGGTCACGCGCGGCAGGTCCGCCGCCACCTCCAGCGACACCGCGATGCCGTCCTGCGCGGCCAGCGGCGACACGCCCGCCACCGCCTGGCGCACCGCCCCTTCCAGGTCCACCGCACCTTCGGGCTTTACATGCTCGTTCATCTCGATGCGGGTCAGCGACAGCAGGTCCTGGATCAGCCGCCGCATCCGCGCGGTCTCCTTGGCCATGATGTCGAGGAACTGTTCGCGCGCCTCGGCATCGTCGCGGGCATGGCCGCGCAGCGTGTCGATGAAGCCGGTCACCGCCGCCAGCGGCGTGCGCAATTCATGGCTGGCATTGGCGACGAAATCGGCGCGCATCTGCTCGCTTTTGCGGACCATGGTCAGGTCATGCAGCAGAAGCACGGTGACGGGCGGATGCACACTGATGCGCGCGGCATAGGCCTGGAAATGCCGTTCCACCGGCACCGGCAGGGTGAAGGGCACATCCGAGCTTTCGCCGCGCCCGGCCGCCGCGATCGCGCCCAGCACTTCGGGATTGCGCAGCACCGAGGAGACGCGCTTGCGGTCCAGTCCCGGACCCAGAACGTCGCGCATGGCGTGATTGACGAACAGCACCCGCTCGTCCTCGTCCAGCAGCATCACCGGCATGGGCAACTGCTCCATCAGCAGCCGGGTCAGCGGCGGCAGCAGGGCGATGGGATCGTCGGGGTCCTGCTCGGCCGGGCGCAGCACCGGCTCCTGGAAACTGACAAACTGGGCGATCATCGCCGCGGCCAGCGCCAGGGCCAGCAGGCCCCAGAACGCGCCCGCGCCAGCAAACAGCACCGCCGCCCCGCCCGCAAGCATGCCGATCAGGACAGGCCAGACAATGCCGCGCAGGCGCAGGAGCGATTCAGCGATCATCCGGCCATCATACCGCTGTTTGCGACGCCGGGGTAACGCCCCCGGAACTTTCAGAAGGCGACCGTGACGGTGATGACGTCCGAATAGGACCCGGCGGCCACATACTGGCCCGCGGGCAGCCGCCCCCAGGCGGTGAAATTCACCGCACCCAGCGCCAGGATCGGGTTGTAGCCGCGCGTGACCGAGGCGTTGCTGCCGTCGCCCCAGACGGTGGCGTAATTGTTATCCGTATAGATGTTGTAATTCAGCGGCACGCCCGATCGCAGCATCCGGCGCGCCGCCGGATTGGCGCTGTTCTGCGCGGTCAGCGATACGGTGAAGCCGGGCAGCAGGTCGATGCCCAATAACCCACATTCCACCCGCACCGTGGCGTTGGCGAAGCGGGCCGCCGCCGGGCTGTAACTGCCGAAGCTGAGGGTGGTGGCGCTGACCGAAAGATTGCTGGCGAGCGGCAGGCCGCTGCCGCAGAGCAGCGCCTGGGCCGGCGCGCCCGACAGGCACAGCAGGACGAACGCCATGCTAATACGCACCGCTGGCCTCCCGCAGGCAGAGCAGCGGGTCGCTGCGCCCCATCGCGCCCTTGACCTCCTGCGGCTCCAGCCGGAAGCGGCAGCGCGCACCGCCGATCTCCACCACCCCGCCGCGCGGCGTCCGCAGGTCGGCGACAAAAACCTGTCCGTCGCGGCCCATGGTCAGCGGCTCGTCCATGCCGTCCAGCAACACGCGCGCGCCCACCGGCGTGGCCAGCGGAATGCCGCGCGTGACGGTGGCCAGCAGCGGATGGCGTGAGACGGGCCGGAAATCCACCCGCACGCCACCGGCCCGGCGCGGCACCACGATATCGTCGGTCTTTTCCACCAGCGTGTTGAAATCGTAATCGCGCGGCTCCACCCCGATGCGGTTGGGCGCCCAGGCATCCAGCCCGGTCAGCAGCGCCTCGCCATCGGCGTCACTGACGGCGACGGGCCGGTTCTCGCGATAGATGCGGATGCCGGGCGCGCCCGCCTCCACCAGCGCCACCGCCTCGCCGGGATCGCGCGAGGCGAACAGGCCACCGCGCAGGAAGACCAGCGCGCCGCTGGCGTCGGCGCGGAAAGACGTCTGGCCGCGATCCAGCGACACGCCGCCGTCCAGCCCGACATGGCGGCCGATCCAGGCCGCTTCGCCCTGCAGGCGGGTCCCGTCCTGCCAGCCCCCGGCCAGCCGGTAGCCGAAGCCGCCATCGGGATCTGCGGGGCTGTCGATGGTCGCCAGACCGGAGGCGCGGTCCTTGTCAGTGGCGGCGGACAGGCCCGCCAACGCCCGCCCGCCCAGCGGCATGTTCAGCGAGACCTGCACGCTGGCGATGCCCGATTGCAGGTCTTTCAGGGCGCTCAGGGCCAGGAAGGCGCCGCGCGGCAGTTGCGCCTGCCAGGATGCCGAGAGCAACTGGCGGGCCGCCCGGTTTTGATACTTGCTGCCGATCCAGCTCACGCCCAGCGTGCCGCCCCAGTCCAGGCCGGTGGTCGCGCCCAGCTGATAGCGCAGGCGCGGCGGCGGCAGGCCGCCATCGGAAAGGCTCGCCAGGTCGCGCCAGCCCCGGCTGGAGGCCTGGCCCTGGCCATACAGCGTGAAAGGTCCCGCCAGCAGGTTGGCCGACAGCGACGCCAGCAGGCCCGCCTGCGCGCCCGTGCTGGCGGCAAGCCCGGCGGCGATGCTGCCGAAACCCAAGCCCATCTCGCCGCCGCCACCGAGCGAGAACAGGCCGGGCGCGGCTTCGCCATGCGCCTGCACGGTCAGGCGGTCGGACAGGCCGCGCCGCCAGTCGCCCGACAGCATGGGCGTGTCATAGCCGAAACTGCTGCGGCCATAGCCGGTCCGCAGGAAGCCTGCATCCAGCGCAAAGCTTTCCAGCCCCGGTGCCAGCAGCCCGGCATCGGTATAGAGCGAAATGGTCTGGGTGGTTTCGCGCCCCAGCACATCGCGGGTGACGATGGTGGCCCCGCCGCCGCCGGTCAGCACCGGCAGGTTGCGCAGCTCGAACGGGCCGGGCGCGATCTCCTGTTGGTAGAGCCGGGCCGCGCCGCTGAACACATCCACCGTGGCGGGCACTTCGCTCTGGCCGAAAAAGGCGGGCAGCGGCTGGGTGACAAGGCCGGGGCGCAGGCCGAAATCGCTGGCCCACTGGATGCCGCCGAACCGCACCGCGCGGCCCCATTCCTGCGTCACGCTGATCGCATCGCCCAGGATGACATGCGACAGCCGCTGGGGCCGCTCCAGCACCAGCGCGCTGTCCAGCCGCACCGGCCGGACGCCCAGCACATTGGCGGTGACGAAGCCGGAATTGGCGATGCGGTAATCCGGCGTGAAAATATCGAGCGCGACGGAGGCCCCGCCCGCCACGGTCCGGCCCAGCCGGTCGGCGGCGCTGGCCGACAGGTCGTAGCGCAGGATCGCGCCGGTATCGGATTGCGGCGCGGGCACGGCGCCCGCGCCCGCCGCCAGATCATAGGTCTGGCGCGGTAGCGACTGCGCCGCGACCGTCAGCAGCAGGCGTTGGCCGTTCTCGTCCACCTGCGCGGACAGCCCCGGCACCTGGGACAGGTCACAGCGGCCCTGCGCATCGGCGCGGAGCGGCATCGGCAGATTCAGTTTCTCGATATCCTCGCCCGCCACCAACAGATGGCCGCCGTCCCGCGTCACCGCCACCACCGCACCGCCCGATTTGCCGTTCACCCAGACTTCCAGCAGGGCGGGCGCGGCGGATGCGGTGCGCGACGCCATCATCATCAGCAACAGCGCCAGCATCATTGCCGGGACGGAGTGGCGCATCTCACGGCGCGACAGAAGCGGAGAGCAACGCACCGCTGCGCCCGTCCCGCGCCTGCACCTGTCCGCCCTGCGCCAGGGGGCCAAGATCGCGGGTGACGCCCGGCAGGACATAGACCAGTCCCTGCTCCTCCAGCGCCGCGCCGTTCACCGCCACGCTCAGCAGCTTGGCCGCCTGGCTGCCGGTATTGGTGACGGTGAGCCTGCCGCCCTGCGCCGACCAGCTCAGCGCGGGCGCGATGCCCGGATCGCGGCGCAGGAAAACCGGCGACGAGAATTGCAGCAGCACCCGCACGCCGTCGGCGGCATGCGCCACGTCGGGCAGCTCGCTGACGAGCAGGCGATAGACGCGCTCGCCCGTGCCGGGCGGTTTGCCATCACCCGCACGCTCTGCCGCGCGCCGGGCGCGATCCGTACGATGGGCGGGCTGGTGAACAGTTCGGCACTGGGCGAAAGCAGGTCGCGGTTGCCGTCCTGCCGCCAGTCCATTGCTTCGATATGCACCGTCACCGGCCGGTCGCCATGATTGGAGACATAGACAAGCCCGGCCACGCCCGGCTTGAGGTCCAGCGTGGTGGGCGCGACATCGAGCTGCGTGCCGGCAGGCTGTTGGGCAAACGCGACGTTTACCATGTTCGCCCAGGCAAGCAGGACGGCCGTGAACAACGCGCGCATGGCTCAGTAATCCACGGAGACGGTGATGGTATCGGAATAGCTGCCCGCGGGCACGAACTGGCCGGACCCGATGCGGCCATAGACGGTCAGCGACTGGGCGCCGCCAGTGCCGGTGCCAGGCACCCGCGCGGTCGGCAAAGTGCCGTCGCCCCAGATCGTGCCATAGGCGTTCGAGGTATAGAGCGCATAGGCCAGATTGTTGCTGCCATCGGTCATGGCGCGCGCCGTGACGCTGTTGGCGGTGCTGCCGCCATCCAGCGAAACGTTATAGGCCAGCCCATTGGTGCAGGTGACCTGGATGGTGGAGGTGGCGGTGAGCGGTGTGGGCGATCCGGCGGTATAGCTGCCGAACATCAGGTCGCCGGCGCTGACCGCGCAACTGTCCAGGACCGTGGCGGTGACGTTGAACTGGGCCTGGGCCGACCCGGCGGCGCGCGCCGCCATCGGCCAGAAGAAAGCCGCCCCCAGAAGTGCCGCGCGCAGCGTTCGCCCGTTTGCCATTTCCCTTGGCCTCGTACAACTAATACGTGCATTATTATCGGAAACAACCTTCCCAAAGGTTAACGCCGGTCTGCGGCCGGAAAAGGCTGGAGTAGACTGGGAAAACATGCCGACACTGACCCAAAATGGGGGTCCATCATGAGCAATGCCCAGGTGATCCTGGCCGAGGATGAAACACAGCTTCGCCACATGATCGGCGAGCTGCTGGCGGCGCGGGGCCACAAGGTGCTGCAGGCCGCCGATGGCGAGGAAGCCCTGGCGCTGGTTGAGGCCAATCCCGGTGTCGCGCTTCTGCTGTCGGATGTGAAGATGCCGCGGCGGAACGGCTATGAGCTGGTCGAGGCGGCGCTGAAGCTGCGCCCGGAACTCAAGGTCCTGATGATGACCGCCTATGCCGCCGATCATCCCCCGCCCGCCGCCCTGACGGCGCGCGAGATCCGCACCCTGGTCAAGCCGTTCGATCCCGACCGCATGACCGCGCTGGTGGACGATATGCTGTCCCGGCCCTGACCGCCGGAATTGCCCGCCGCGTCAGTCCATTGCCGTCCGGCCCCGGCCCTGCTTGATGCGGGCGCGGTGTTTCTTGCCGTCCAGCCGCTTGCGCTTGCTGGATTTGGGCACCTTGGTGGCGCGGCGCACGGCCACCGGCGTGGCGGCGCGGCGCACGATCTCCACCAGCCGGGCGCGGGCGTCTTCCCGGTTGCGCTCCTGTTCGCGGAACCGCTGGGCGGTGATCACCAGCACGCCACCCAGCGTCAGCTTCCCGCCGCGCAGCAGCGCCGCGCGCGCGATGTCGGTCAGGCATTGCGTGGCCAGCACGTTGAAGCGCAGCTGCACCGCGCTGGACACCTTGTTGACGTTCTGGCCGCCGGGGCCGGAGCTGCGGATGAACTGCTCTTCCAGTTCCTTTTCGGGAATGGTGATGCGGTGGGTGACGAACAGGCCGGTCATCTCTGGACATGCGATTTGGAAGCCAGACGAGTATAACCCGGTCATGACGATTTCCGGCTTTTCCGAAGAGCGGCTGGCGCGGATTCCGCGCTTTCTTGAGGAGCAGGTGGCGGCGGGCGCCCTGCCCGGCGCCCAGACCCTGGTCTGGCGGCGCGGGGTGCTGGCCCATCACAGCCTGGTGGGATCCATGGACCTGGCGCGCGGGACCCCCATGCGGGACGACGCCCTCTTCCGCATCTATTCCATGACCAAGCCGGTCACCATCGTGGCGCTGCTGACGCTGCTGGAAGAAGGCCGGGTGGCGCTGGACGATCCGGTGAGCCGGTTCATTCCCGCCTTCGCGGACCTGGCGGTGACGGGCGGCGCCGCGCCGGGCCGGGCCATGACCGTGCTGGACCTGGCGCGCCATACCGCCGGGCTGACCTATGGCTTTCACAACCGCACCCCGCTGGATGCCCAGTACCGCGCCCAGCGGATCGGAGAGTTCGATACGCCGGGCGGACTGGAAACGATGATCGCGCAACTGGCGCGGCTGCCGCTGGAATTCCCGCCGGGCGATGCCTGGATCTATTCGGTGGCGACCGATGTGCTGGGCTATTTGATCCAGGTCATATCCGGCCGGCCTTTTGCGGATTTCATTCGTGATCGGATCCTGACGCCGCTGCGGATGACCGATACCGATTTCCTGGTGCCCGAAGCCAAGCGCGCGCGCTTCGCGGCCTGCTATGCCCTCAAGGACGGCAGGCTGGACCTGTTCGACGATTCCCGGGATTCGCCCTGGTTCGCGGCACCCGCGCTGGAATCGGGCGGCGGCGGGCTGGTGGGCACCGCGCAGGATTACCTGCGCTTTGCCCGCATGTTGCTGAATGACGGCGAACTGGACGGCGTGCGGCTGCTGTCGCCCAAGACGGTGCGCCTGATGACCGCCAACCACCTGCCGGAGGGCCGCGAGATCGCGCAGCTGATGCCGTCTGCCGACGCCTTCAACGAAAGCGGCTATCGCGGCATCGGCTTCGGGCTGGGGGTGGCGGTGACGCTGGACCCGGCGCGAACGGGCATTCCCGGCACGGCGGGCGAATATGCCTGGGGCGGCATGGCCTCCACCGCCTTCTTTGTCGATCCCGCCGAGGAGATGGCCGTGATATTCATGACCCAGGTCATTGCCGATACCGCACGGCGGGTGCGGCTGCGCCGCGACCTGCGAACGCTGGTCTATGGCGCGATGACGGAAAGTTATGTGAAGGGGCGCGCATGATCGAGGAACTGCCGCTGGACCGCTGGACCGGACCGTTCGATGCGGCGGTGAAAGCCCGCGCCGTGACGGCGCTGGAAGCCGGATCGGTCCTGTTCTTTCCCCGCCTGCCCTTCCGGCTGACGCAAGCCGAGACCGAATTCCTCGACGCCCGCGTGGCGGACGGCAAGGCCAAGAATATCAGCCTGGATCACACCAGCGGGAAAATGCAGGCCAGTTCGCTGAGCGGCGAAAAGGCAGCGCGGCTGGCGGCGATGATCGAACGCTTCGGCGCCGGCGCGGCGACGCTGGTCCACGACCTTCTGCCCTATCGCAACGTCGAACGCGCCCGCACCAGCTTCCGCCCGGTGCAGGTGAAGGGCCGCAGCTATTCCAAGATTTCCGACGACCGGCTGCTGCATGTGGACGCCTTTCCCTCGCGCCCGATGCGCGGGCGGCGCATCCTGCGCTTCTTCGCCAATGTCGCGCCGGACTCCGCGCGCCACTGGCATGTGGGCGAACCCTTCGAGCCTTTCGCGGAAAAGTTCCTGCCGCGCATCGGGCCGCATCTTCCCGGCAAGTCCTGGCTGTTCGAGAAACTGGGCGTCACGCGCGGCCGCCGCAGCCTGTATGACGAGCTGATGCTGTCGCTGCATGACACGGGCAAGCGGGACGACCATTACCAGAAAACCTCCCCACAGCAGGCGGTCAGCTTTCCGCCAGGAAGCTGCTGGCTGGTCTTTACCGACCAGGTGCTGCATGCGGCGCTGGGCGGGGAGTTTGCGCTGGAACAGACCTTCCACCTGGATGTGGACCAGCTGGCGCGGCCCGATACCGCGCCGCTGCGGGTGCTGGAACGGCTGCGCGGAAAAGCGCTGGTGTGACGGCGATCAGGCGGTGACGCCGATATCCGCCAGCTTGCCGCGCACGGCGACGCCGTCGAACGGCTTCATCAGATATTCGTTGGCCCCCGCCGCCATCGCGCTGGCGATTTCGCCGGGATCGCTTTCGGTGGTGCAGAAGATGATGACGGGCCGGCCGCCATCCTGCTGGCCGCGCACGCTCTTGAGAAACTCCACGCCTTTCATGCTGGGCAGGTTCCAGTCCAGCAGGATCAGGTCGGGCATCTGCTCGCGGCAGGCGCGCAGGGCACTCATGCCGTCCTCCGCCTCGTTCACGGCATAGCGCAGGTCTTCCATGATCTTGCGCGCGACCGTGCGGATCACGCGGCTGTCATCCACGACGAGGCAGTTTTTCATGGGCATTTCCCGCGCGGCATCCCGGAAGTGGCAATTCCGCCGGCAAAGGCTAGCGGCATCAGGGTAAACACCCCCTTACCGCGCATGTGAATATCAGGCGGTGATTTCCACCGCGCCGTCCTGGGGCGTGACCAGGATTCCGGCATTGACGGTGCGCGACAGCTTGTAGGTCAGGAAAGGCTGCACATGGCGGGCATCCACATTGGTGGATTCGCCGCGCACGGCCATGCCCACCTCCTCGGTGACGCGGGCATTGGTTCCCACCGCCCGTATCCTGAAGCCGGGCGTGGCGGGATCGGAATTGGCCTCGACCGTCACGGTGCCGCCGCGCGGCAGGCAGTCCGCGCCCAGCAGGGTGGCGTTCATCAGCAGCTTGGCCCAGTCCTTGGCCCAGTAGAGCCGGGGCACATTCCATTCCAGCGTGACCTTGCCGCCTTCCAGCAGCCCGGTGATCAGGCGGCCGATCTCGCCCAGGTCCAGTTCGGCCCCGGCGGAGCCAGCGGCGCCGAAGGCGATCCGCATGAACTGGATGCGGGCCAGCGCCTGGTCGGCGCTCATGGTGACCAGCTTTATGGCGTCGGCGCGCATGGCGGGGTCGCGCTCGTCCTCCAGCACTTCCATGCCGTTGACCACCGCGCCCAAAGGCCCGACAAGGTCGTGGCAGACGCGGCTGACCATCAGGGCGGCGAACTCGATCTCGGACATCGTCATGGTCGAACTCAATGAAGCCCCAATGGTTATCGAATGGTTAACGCGTACCGGCCTATTAAGGACTTCTTAAGATGAGCGCAACGCTGCCCCCCCGACTGGCGGCCCTGGCCCGGATCGCCCGCGTGGCCGGAACGGTGGTGATGCGTCACTATCAGGCGGGCGCTTCGGCGCGGCTGAAGGCCGACTCCTCGCCCGTCACCGACGCCGACGAAGAGGCCGAGCGGGTGATCCTGGCCGGTCTGGCCGAGGCGTTTCCCGGCATCCCGGTGGTGGCCGAGGAGGAAGCCGCGGCGGGCCGCATCGCGGAGGCGGGCGCGCATTTCTTCCTGGTGGACCCGCTGGACGGCACCAAGGAGTTCCTGCGCGGCACGGGCGGCGAATTCACCGTCAATATCGGCGAGATCGTGGGCGGCGTGCCCGTCACGGGCGTGGTTTATGCTCCCGCGCTGGAGCGGCTGTTCGCGGGATCGCGGGAAGACGGCGCATTCGCGCAGGACGGCGACGGCACGCTGCGGCTGGCCGCGCGCCTGCCGCCGGAAGACGGGCTGGTGGCCGTCAGCAGCAAGTCCCATCCCGACGCGAAAACCGCCGCGCTGCTGGAAAGCCTGACCATCAAGGCGCACCGGACCGCAGGCTCGTCGCTGAAATTCTGCCTGGTGGCGGCGGGCGAAGCCGACATCTATCCCCGCGCCGGGCGCACCATGGAATGGGACACGGCGGCGGGCCATGCGGTGCTGCTGGCGGCGGGCGGCAGCGTCACGAACTGGGATGGAACGCCCTTCACCTATGGCAAGCCCGGCTTCGAGAATGGAGCCTTCATCGCGAAGGGACGTTAGTTACCCCCCCTCTGCCGCAAGGGGCGCTTCGCGCTGCGCAGGGGAGGCCGCGAACGCGCTAGCGGTCGTAATCGTGGCGCGCGGAGTAGAACACCAGCGCCATCAGGCCCGCGCCAAGCCCGATCGTCACCACCACGCCCAGCACCAGGAAGGTCCAGCCGAAACCGCTCATGGCCACGCCTTCCATCGCGCTCCAGACCCGGAAGGCATACCAGAGCGCGGCGCAGAAAAAGGCGGCCAGCACAATCAGCGCCAGCCATCCTGCGAGCGTCAACCGTTCGCCCTGTTTGCCGGGGCCGGGCAGCTTGCGCAGCATGTCCGCATTCTAACCGCATTGCGTTTGTAAAAAAGCCCAAATCCGGGTCAGTATGACGCGCGGCAGGGGATGTGATTCGGCGCGGGTACGCCGGAAAAATGGAGCCAACCATGGACCGCAAGAAATTCATCACCGGCCTGATGGCCTTTGGCGCGACACCCGCCGTCGCCGGTTCTCTCATCAGCATCCTGCCCGCCCGGGCCGCCGACGAAACGCGCGGCGGCGACACCGCGCGGGCGCGCGCCAGCGATGCGCGTTCGGACGCGCGCTATACCGCCAACGAGATCACCCAGGCAGGCGCGGACTTTTTCGGCATCACCACCGAGGCGATGGCCAAGGGCGTGGAAAAGGTGTTCAGCGACCTGGGCGAACCCGATGCCTATATCAAGGGCGACGAAGGCTCCGGCGCCTTCGTGGTCGGCCTGCGCTACGGTTCGGGCTGGCTGGTGCGCAAGACGCGCGAGCCGATGCAGGTCTATTGGCGCGGCCCCTCGGTCGGCTTCGATGCGGGCGCCAACGCCTCCAAATGCTTCACGCTGGTCTACAACCTGCGCGACGACCGCCGCCTGTTCCAGCGTTTTCCCGGCGTGGAAGGCAGCTTCTATGTGGTGGCGGGGCTGGGCATCAATTACCAGCGCAGCGGCGGCGTCACCCTGGCGCCGATGCGGACCGGCGTCGGCCTGCGGGCGGGCGTCAACGCCCAGTACCAGGTCTATACCGACAAGCGGGACTGGTTCCCCCTGTAAGGCCGCAGGCTGCGCAGACGCGCCGTCCGGCATAACCCGGCATTTCGGACGGACCCAGCATTTCGGACGGATAAGAACCGGCGCGCGGAACCGCGTCCGCGGCGGCTCAGGCCGTGGCCGTTCCCGGCTTCTGCTCCACCACGCCCTTGCCCACTTCCGGCATCCAGAGCAGCAGCGTCGCCGCGACATAGATCGAGGAGAAGGTGCCCAGCACGATGCCGAACAGGATCACGATGCTGAAATTCTCCAGCACATGGCCGCCCCACAGCAGCGGGATCACCGACAGGGCGGTGGAGCCGGACACCAGGATGGTGCGGGTCAGCATCTGGTTGGTGGACAGGTTGATCATTTCCTTCAGCGGCATGCGCTTGTACTTGCGGCGGTTCTCGCGGATGCGGTCGAACACCACCACGGTATCGTTGATCGAATAGCCCGCCAGCAGCAGCAGCGCCGCCACGGTGTTGATGTTGAAGTCGAGCTGGAACAGCGAGAAGAAGCCCGCCGTGACGAAGACGTCATGGAAGGTGGAGAGCAGCGCGCTGATGCCGTACTGCCATTCAAAGCGCACCGCGACATAGACGCCGATCATGGCCACCGCCAGAAGCGTGGCGATCACGCCGTCGCGAAACAGCTCGCCGCTGACGCGCGGGCCCACCACCTCGGTGCGGCGGTATTCATAGCCGGTTCCCAGCTTGGCCTTGACGGCGGCCACCGCCGCCTCGGCGCCGCCGCTCTGGTCGGCATTGTCGTGCGGCTGGATGCGGATCATCACGCAGCTGTTGACGGGCTGGTCGCAGACGCCGCCGCCGAAATACTGCATGCCGGTTTCGGGGAAGTTCAGGCTGTTCACCTGCTCGCGCATCTGGGCGATATCGATGGGCTTGGCGGACTTCACTTCCATCAGTACGCCGCCGGTGAAATCGATGCCCAGGTTGAAGCCGCGCACCCCGATGGAAATCGAGGCGATCAGCAGCAGCACCACGGTGACGCCCACGGCCAAAAAGCGCCATTTCACGAAATCGAAGTTGGTGGCCTCGGGGATGAACCGGAGCAGCGGCATGGAACGCGACCTTTGAAAGGTATGTGACTGTCGGGGCGGAACCTACAGACCCGCCCCCGCCGGGGCAAGAAGGCGTGAAATCCGCCCGAAAAGTGCCGCATCCCGCGCTATCATCGCCGGACAAACACGCAATCCTGGGAGGGTTTCATGCTGCATCGCATTGTCCTGGCGTCGGTCATTCTGGTGGGGGCGGCCCTGCCCGCCCTGGCGGCCGCCGTCACCGACCCCAAATCCGCCATCGGGGTCACGCCGGACCAGCTTCAGTGGCAGCGGGGCGCGGCCAACGACCAGACCTGGCCCATCGGGGCGCGCGACAAGGAAGGCCAGTGCCTGGAGATCATCCGCTGGAAGGCGGGCAATTTCAGCCGCCCGCACTATCATTCCCGCGCCCGTCACGCGGTGGTGCTGGAAGGCACCTGGTGGGTGGCGACCAGCAA
>DASTMN010000003.1:0-25195 GCA_035714165.1 Rhizomicrobium sp. | reverse complement strand
GGATATTTCCAACGCATTGAAATCACACAATTAGTTCTGGTTGACGCACCCGCCTCACCTTCCTATTTTCGCGCAAATTCGAGGCTCCCATGACCGATCCCCATAAAGCCAGCGCCGCCACTCCAGCGGCGACCCCGTTTTCGCGCGCCCCCTTCAGCCAAGGCGGCCTGATGCTGGCGGACGGCACTTTCTTTGAAGGCACCGGCTTCGGCGCGGCGGGCGCGGCGGTCGGCGAGGTCTGCTTCAACACCGCCATGACCGGCTACCAGGAAATCCTGTCCGACCCGTCCTATGCCGGCCAGATCGTGGCCTTCACCTTTCCCCATGTCGGCATCGTCGGCACCAATGCCGAGGATATCGAGACGCTGACCCCCGCCGTGCGCGGGCTGATCGTGCGGGCGGATGCGGAGAACCCGTCCAACTACCGCAACCTGCTGGCGCTGGATGCCTGGCTGAAAAAGCACAACATCCCGGCCATCGCGGGACTGGATACCCGCGCCCTGACCGCGATGATCCGCGAAAAGGGCATGCCGCACGGCGTGGTGGTCAATGCCGGGCCGTCCGGCGCGATCGACAGGGATGCGCTGCTGGCGCAGGCGCGCGGCTTTGCCGGGCTGGAAGGGCTGGACCTGGCGAAAGAGGTTTCCGCCACCCAGACCTACAAATGGAACGAGATGCCCTGGGCCTGGGGCACGGGCTATGCGGCCGAGGACAAGCCCGGCTTCCGCGTCACGGTGATCGATTACGGCGTGAAGCGGAACATCCTGCGCCTGCTGGCCGGGATGGGCGCGGACATCACCGTGGTGCCCGCCAGTTCCACCGCCGAGGATGTGCTCAAGCACAAACCGCATGGCGTGCTGCTGTCCAACGGCCCCGGCGATCCGGCGGCGACGGGCGAATATGCCATTCCCACCATCAAGGGCGTGATCGAGTCCGGCGTGCCGGTGTTCGGCATCTGCCTGGGCCATCAGATGCTGGGCCTGGCGCTGGGCGCCAAGACGAAAAAGATGGCGCAGGGCCATCACGGCGCCAATCATCCCGTCAAGGACCTGACCACCGGCAAGGTGGAGATCGTCTCGATGAATCACGGCTTCACCGTGGACCGCGACAGCCTACCCACAGGCGTGTCGGAAACCCATGTCTCGCTGTTCGACGACACCAATTGCGGCATCGCGCTGGATGGCAGGGATGTGTTCAGCGTGCAGTACCATCCCGAAGCCTCGCCCGGCCCGATGGACAGCCATTACCTGTTCGAACGTTTCGCCGAGGCCGCCAAGAAGCGCGCCTAATAGACGCCGTGCCGGGCTTCCAGCCTGCGGCGGCCTTCCACCCGGAAGGCCCACCAGAAGGCGTGCATGTAGGCGCACCACCATAGCAGCGAGATGATGGCGCCGGCCTGGGTGAACGCCACCAGCGCGCCTTCCAGCGACCAGAAAAGCATGGCCGCCAGGCTGGCCCAGCGATGGCCGAAATAAATCGCCACGCCCAGGAAGAGCAGGATCAGCGCGTCGCGCACACCTTCAAGCCCGGCGCCGCCCCACTGGGCCCAGGCCATGGCGACCAACGCCGCGAAAAGCAGGAACAGGAAACTGATGCCCCGCGCCGATTCATGGATGCCCAGATCTCGATAGCGGTCGAGCTGGACGCGCATCGCATCCGGTGCGATGCGCCACCACAAAAGCCAGTCGAGCGGAGCCGTCATGGCCGCAAGACTAGCGGCCTGTGCTGAAGGCTTTGCTAGCGGGTTTGGTTACCGCGCCCCTATCGCGCCAGTTCCACCACATCCAGCAGGGATTCCTGTACGGCGGGGATTTCCAGCCGCAGGTGGTTGTTGCCGATGCCGGTCAGCAGGCCGATCTGGTCGTCCGGTGTCACCGCCGCGCCGATGGAAGGCGTGCGTCCCGAATAGGGATTGAGGTCTTCGCCGCGCACCGCCGACGATCCCAGATAGACCCAGGCGCCATTGTCCGGATACAGGAAGCCCGCCATGCGCTGGCTGCCGTTCAGCTTTTCCAGCACCAGCCCGCCGTTATAGGGACGGATGCGGCAGTTGAACCACTGGTCATAGACCATGTAGGGCGCCATGCGGCCCAGCTTCATCTGGCGGCAGCGCCAGTTGCCCAGCATGGCGCGCGCCGGAACCGAACGGCCCTCGGCATTCATCACCCGCGCCAGGGCGCGCCAGTCGCCGCGCCCGCCAACACCTGACTGGGCTTCGGCGATGGCGCGTTCGCGGATCTGCGGCAACTGCACCAGGCGGTCTATATCGGAAGGAGAAGCCTGCTGCTGCCAGTTGGCGAAAGCCGGTGAAGCGGCCAGCGTCAGCGCGGCCGCCAGAAATACGTCATGAATCCGCACGCCCATCGGGATGCTCCTGGCCATTTTCCCGTGGTGTCCACCCGTTCAGATCCGCGGTCGGCGGCATGCCGACCACGTTGAAACCGGCGTCGACGAAATGAATTTCGCCGGTGACACCACCTGCCAGGTCACTAAGCAAATACAGTGCCGCGCCGCCGACATGGTTAAGCTCCACGGTTTTCTTGAGCGGCGCGTGGGCCTTGTTCCATTTGAAGACAGTGCGGGCGTCTCCCACCGCCGCGCCCGCCAGGGTGCGCATCGGGCCGGCGGAAATGGCGTTGACGCGGATGCCGTCGCGGCCCAGATCGGCCGCCAGATAGCGCACGCTGGCTTCCAGTGCCGCCTTGGCCACGCCCATCACATTGTAGTTGGGCATCACGCGCTGCGCGCCCAGATAGGACAGCGTCACCAGCGATCCGCCATCGGTCATCAGCGCGGCGGCGCGCTGGGCCACCGCCGTGAAGGAATAGCAGGAGATTTCCAGGCTCTTGGTGAAGTTGGCGCGGCTGGTATCGACATAGCGGCCCTTCAGTTCCTCGCGGTCCGAAAAGGCCAGGGAATGCACCAGGAAATCCAGGCTGCCCCATTCCTGCTTCAGGTGGGCGAAGACGGCATCGAGCTGCGCGTCGCTTTCCACATCGGCGGGCAGCACGATGCCGCTGCCGATGGAGGCGGCCAGCGGCGCCAGGCGCTTTTTCTGGGCGTCGCCCTGATAGGTGAAGGCGACTTCCGCGCCGTTGGCGGCCAGCGTCTGGGCAATGCCCCAGGCGATGGAATGATCGTTGGCGACGCCCATCACCAGGCCCCGCTTTCCGGCCATCAGTCCCGTTTTCGTCTCAGCCAAGATGTCCTCGCGGGGCGTGTTCTGTTTCATGATGGGACATCACTGTTCCAGGCGCTGGAACACCAGCGAGGCATTGGTGCCGCCAAAGCCGAAGCTGTTGGACAAGGCGGTGTTGATCCGCACATTGTCGATGCGCTGGCGCACGATGTTGGCGCCCGCCACCGCCGGGTCCAGTTCCACGATGTTGGCGCTTTCGCAGATGAAGCTGTTCTGCATCATCAAGAGGGTATAGATCGCCTCATGCACGCCCGCCGCGCCCTGGCTGTGGCCGGTGAGCGACTTGGTGGCGCTGATCGCGGGCGTCTTGTCGCCAAAGACCTGCTTGATGGCGTTGATTTCGGGAATGTCGCCCACCGGCGTGGAAGTGGCGTGGGGATTGATGTAATCCACCGGCCCCGTCACATCCTTCAGCGCCATCTGCATGCAGCGCACCGCGCCCTCGCCGGACGGGGCGACCATGTCGGCGCCGTCGGCGGTGGCGCCATAGCCCACGATCTCCGCGTAAATCTTGGCGCCGCGCGCGCGCGCATGTTCCAGTTCTTCCAGCACCAGGATGCCGCCGCCGCCGGAAATCACGAAGCCGTCGCGGTCCTTGTCATAGGCGCGCGAGGCCGATTCCGGCGAGGCGTTGTACCGGGACGACATGGCGCCCATCGCGTCGAACAGTTCCGACAGGGTCCAGTCCAGCTCCTCGCCGCCACCCGCGAACATGATGTCCTGCTTGCCCCACTGGATCAGTTCATAGGCGTTGCCTATGCAGTTGGCCGAGGTCGAGCAGGCGCTGGAAATCGAATAATTGTAGCCCTTGGTCTTGAACCAGGTGGACAGGTTGGCGCTGACCGTGGAGGACATCGCCTTGGGCACCGCGAAGGGGCCCACCCGCTTGGGCGAATTGTTCTGGCGGGTGATGTCGGCGGCGGCCACGATGGCCTTGGTGCTGGGGCCGCCGGAACCGACGATCAGCCCGGTGCGCGGATTGGAGACCAGGTCCTCGCCCAGCCCCGCATCGGCGATGGCCTGGTTCATCGCCACCCAGCAATAGCCCGCGCCGTCGCCCTGGAAGCGGCGGGCGCGGCGGTCCACCACCTCGTCGAGATTGATCTTCAGGCTGCCATGCACCTGGCTGCGGAAGCCCAGGCGGATGTAATCCTCCGCCGCGACGATGCCGGAACGCGCGTTGCGAAGGCTGTCGGTGACCTCCCCGGCATTGTTGCCGATGGAGGAAACAATGCCCAGGCCGGTAACGACCACTCTTCTCATGCGAATGCGATCCTCAGGTCCTGTCAGGCGGAAGCGGGCGCCGTGCCGTCGGCAAGGGCGTCGGTGAACAGGCCGACACGCAGCCCCTTGGCTTCATAGATGACCTTGCCGTCCACCTTCATGATGCCGTCGGCGATGCCCAGCACCAGCTTGCGCATGATCACGCGCTTGAGGTTGACGATATAGGTGACCTTCTTGGCGGTGGGCAGCACCATGCCGGTGAACTTCACTTCGTCCACACCCAGCGCGCGGCCGCGGCCCGGCCCGCCCATCCAGCCCAGGAAGAAGCCGACCAGCTGCCACAGCGCATCCAGGCCCAGGCAGCCGGGCATCACCGGATCGCCCTCGAAATGACATTTGAAGAACCAGAGGTCGGGATGGATGTCGAACTCGGCGATCACCTCGCCCTTGCCGTCGGTGCCGCCATCTTCGGTGATGGAGGTGATGCGGTCGAACATCAGCATGGGCGGCATGGGCAACTGGGCGTTTCCGGGCCCGAACAGGCTACCCTTGGCGCAGGCAATCAGGCCGTCCCGGTCAAAACTGGATTTCCGCAAGGGCTTGTCCACTGTTCTTCTTCCTTGAAAACTCAGGCGTTTCCCTGGCGGTTCCCTACCGGAAAAGGCCGGTGGGGGGAACCCGTAAACGCCGCCTTCTTGCTTAGAAGGGTTCTAACGTATATCCTATGTCAGTTTAGCAGGGTTGGCCCCCACGGCCCAACCCGAATGAGGACCCGCCGATGGGCAAAACCGCCCGCGATTCCGCGACCGACCAGGCCACCCTGCGCCTGCGCCAGCACGGCCTGCGCCCCACCCGGCAGCGGGTGGAGCTGGCCGGCATCCTGTTCCAGGATTGCGACAGGCATGTCACGGCCGAAAGCCTGCATGACGAGGTCAACAGCGCGGGCGTGAAGGTCTCGCTGGCCACCGTCTACAACACCCTGCACCAGTTCACCGAGGCGGGCCTGCTCCGCCAGGTGATCGTGGATGCCAGCCGCTGCTATTTCGACACCAATACCGGCGACCACCAGCATTTCTTCGTCGAGAAGGAAGGCCTGCTGATCGATATTCCGGGCGAGACGATCGCGGTGGCCGGGGTGCCCGCCCCGCCCGACGGCCTGTCGGTGGACCGGGTGGATGTCGTGGTGCGCGTCCGGCGCGCCTGATAGTCATTCTCATAGTTTAGAATTATTCTAATTCCGTTGACAGGCCCTGCCTGTCGGCGCGAGTGTTTGCGCGGACTTTTCCAAAGGAGGCGCGCATGCCCGCACTGAAGAACACCAAGACCTGGGAAAACCTCAAGGAAGCCTTCGCAGGCGAAAGCCAGGCGAACCGCCGCTATCTGTATTTCGCGCAGAAGGCCGACGTCGAAGGCCATAACGATGTCGCCGCCGTGTTCCGCTCCACCGCCGAGGGCGAAACCGGCCATGCCCACGGCCATCTGGAATATCTGGAGGAAGTGGGTGATCCGGCGACCGGCGAACCCATCGGCGCCACCGACGCCAACCTCAAGGCCTCCATCGCCGGCGAGACGCACGAATATACCGACATGTATCCCGGCATGGCCAAGACCGCCCGTTCGGAAGGCTTTGACGAGATCGCCGACTGGTTCGAGACCCTGGCCAAGGCCGAAAAGTCCCATGCCGGCCGCTTCCAGAAGGCGCTGGATAGTCTCGGTAGCTAAACCCCTCCGGCCTTCGCAACTTTGCTCGATGCGCGCATGACGCGCGCATCTTCGCGTTGCTACGGCCACCTCCCCTTCCTGTGTGCTTCGCACACGAAGGGGAGGATGGGCCGGTGTCTTCTTAGAGCCTGTATTTCCTGGAGCTGTACATGACCGGTGAAGGCAGCCTGGACGCACCCACCCGCCAGATCATTGACTGGACCAATCCCGACTTCGCCGATCCGGTGAAGCTGGACGAGGAGATGCGGCGGGTCTTCGACATCTGTCACGGCTGCCGCCGCTGCTTCAATCTTTGTGATTCCTTCCCGCGGCTGTTCGACCTGATCGACAACAGCCCCGAGGAAGATGTCGAGCATCTGGACAGCGCCGATTTCAAGCCGGTGGTGGAGGCCTGCACCCTCTGCGACATGTGCTTCATGACCAAGTGCCCCTATGTGCCGCCGCATCCCTTCATGCTGGATTTCCCGCACCTGATGCTGCGCCACCGCTTCGCCGAGGCCAAACAGGGCAAGACCGATTTCGTGCAGCGGCAACTGGCCGAAATGGATCGCAACGGCAGGACCGCGCGCTTCGCCGCACCGCTGGTCAACTGGGCGTCCGAAACCGGTAACAGGCTGACGCGCGGGGTCATGGACAAGACCGCGCATATCGATCCCAAGGCGACGCTGCCCAAATTCCATGCCCGCACCTTTGTCAGCGCGGCCAAACAGCAGGAAAACGACGTCAACACCGCCGCCCCCGCCTATGGCAAGCGCAAGGCCGCGCTCTATGCCACCTGCTTCGTCAACTACAACAAGCCCGACACCGGCATGGACGCCCGCGCCGTGCTGAACCATCTGGGCGTCGAGACAAAGGTGGCCTATCCCGGCTGTTGCGGCATGCCCTTCCTGGAACAGGCCGAGCTGGCGCGGGTCGCCGACAATGCCCGCAAGGTGTCGGCTGAACTGGTGAAGTTGATCGACGCGGGCTATGACATTGTCGCCCTCACCGCCTCCTGCGGATTGATGCTGAAGTTTGAATGGGCGCTGATCGTGCCCGACGATGCGAATGTGAAGCGTGTCGCCGAAAACGTCTTCGACATTGACGAATATGTGGTGGACGTGGCGAAAAAGGATGGCCTGCCGCCCGGCCTCAATCCCCTGCCCGAAGGCGTCACCGTGCACCTGGCCTGCCATGCCCGCGCCCAGAATATGGGCCCCAAGGCGGCGGAGATGCTCAAGATGATCCCGGACACGCCGGTGGAGGTGATCGAGCGTTGCAGCGGCCATGGAGGCACCTTCGGCGTGGTGCGCCCGACCCATGATGTGGCGGTGAAGGTGGGACGGCCGGTGTTCCGCGCCGCCAACAACCAGGCGCGCGGCCATATCGTGTCGGACTGTCCGCTGGCCGCCCAGCATATCGTGGCGCATACCGAGACGCCCGCGCGCGAACCCGAACATCCCATCCAGATCATGGCCCGCGCCTACAGACTGAAAGAATAACCCGCATGTCCGAAGCCCAGCGCAAGATCACCGCTGCCGACATCCTGCCCATCGCCGACTATGACCGGCGGCGCAAGGCGCTGAAGGCCGGGATGATTCCGGTCAAGAAACTGCGCCGGGTCGAGGTCGGCCCCTTCGCCACCTTCTATTTCGAGAATTACGCCACCATGTGGCTGCAGGTGCAGGAGATGCTGCGGATCGAAAAGGGCGGCGAGGAACAGATTGCGGGCGAGCTGGCGGCCTACAATCCGCTGATCCCGCAAGGCTCCGAACTGATCGCCACCCTGATGCTGGAGATCGAGGACGGCAACCGCCGCCACACCACCCTGCTGACCCTAGGCGGGATCGAGGAAACCGTATTTCTGGAGATCGGCGGCGACACCATCCGGGCCACGCCCACCGAGTATGACGACCGCACCACGCCCGACGGCAAGACAAGCTCGGTCCACTGGCTGCGCTTTTCCCTGACGCCGGACCAGATCGCCCGCTTCCGCGATGGCCCGGACAAGGTGGTGCTGGGCGTCGGCCACAGGAATTACGGCCATATGGCGGTGCTGGGCGCGGACACCCGCGCGGCGCTGTCAAAGGACTTCGGCTGATTCCGCCCTGACGGTCAGAACTTCACGTCGCCCGCCAATATCCGCGCATGCAGGGCGGGCGTCAGCGGCACATAATGGCCGGTGTCCGGCTCCATCACATAGAGCGGATCGGCCAGCGCCACCGGATCGAACCCTTCGCGCACCAGGTCCACCTTGCGCTGCTTGAAGGTGCCGGTGACTTCCAAAGCGGGCGACAGGCGCAGGAAGAGCGGCCAGGCATAATGCGGCAGCCGCGCCTTCAGCCGCGCGGGCAGGTCGTCCAGGCTGAAATCGCCATCCACCACCAGCGCCGCCATCCCGGCGCGCCCGTCCATGCCCGGCACATGCACGCCATAGACATTGGCCTGGGAAATGCCGGGCGCGGCCAGCAGCACCTCCCCCACCTCGCCGGTGGAGACATTCTCGCCCTTCCAGCGGAAGGTGTCGCCGATCCGGTCCACGAAATAGAAATAGCCGTGTTCGTCGCGCCGCATCAGGTCGCCGGTGCGGAACCAGACATCGCCCTTCTTGAAGACATCGCGGAGCATCTTGCGGTCGCTCTCGGCCTTGTTGGTATAGCCTTCGAACTCGCGGCCGGAACGGGAGGACATGCCGCCCACCGTCTCGCCCACCTCGTCGGGACCGCATTCGATGCACAGCCCGTCCGGCCCGCGCACCGGCATCTCCTTTTCCACATCGAAGCGCACCACCCGGGTGGGCAGCAGGAACTCCAGATATTCCGGCACCCGTCCCACCGCGCCCAGACGTCCGTCATAATTCAGCATCGAGACATTGCTTTCGGTGGCGCCATAGAACTCCACGATGCGCGGAATGCCGAAGCGCGCCTGGAACGCGCCCCAGATTTCGGGCCGCAGGCCGTTGCCGGTGATGACGCGCACCTTGTGGCCCCGGTCCAGCGGCGAAGGCGGCGCATTGAGCAGATAGCGGCAGATTTCGCCGATATATTCGAAAATGGTGGCCTGATATTTGTGAATGTCGCTCCAGAACTCATGCACCGAAAAGCGCCGCTTGAGGATCAGCGCCGCGCCGGAGAAAAAGGCGATGCCCACGGCGCAGACGCCGCCGGTGGAATGATAGAGCGGCAGGGGATCATAGATGCGGTCGGTCTCGCGCGGGCGCAGCGCCCCGACAAAGCCGGTCATCATGAACAGCATCCGCATATGGCTGAAATTGGCCGCCTTGGGCAGGCCGGTGGTGCCGGAGGTGTAGATATAGAAGGCGCGGTCCTTCAGCGTCACGCCCGCGCGCGCCGCCTTGCCGGGCGTGCTATCGGGCAGGCGCGCCAGAACCGAATCCAGGTTGCCGCCCTCGCCCTGCACCCACAGGACCGGCGGCTTTTCAAACGGCGCGTCGCGGAAGGCCTGCGCCAGTTCCGCGCCCACAATCGCGTGGGCGGCCCCGGAAATGCCGATGGAATGGGCCAGCGCCGCGCCGGTCAGGTTGGTGTTGATCAGCGCCACCGTCGCGCCCACCTTGAACACGCCCAGCCAGGCGCAGATGAAATCGGGCCGGTTCTCCATCAGCAGCGCCACGCAATCGCCGCGCCCGATGCCCTGGGCCAGCGCCCACTGGGCATAGACATTGGCCCGCGCATCCATCTGGGCATAGGTCATGGCGGTGTCGAGATAATAGATGGCGATATTGGCCGGGCGCCGCCGCGCCTGATCCTCGACGATATCCACGATGGTGCGGGTGGCGTGCGGCTTGACCTTGCGCAGCATCCACAGGGTCCGCACGATGCTGGACAGGAATATGGCTTCGCGCCGCAGCGCGCCTGCAAGCCCCATGACATTTTCTCCCGCGGCAAGCTTGAGCCGCAGGACCGTTCTAATCAAGATCGTGTCATGATTGAGACTTTGGACCTGCGCGGCCTGAAATGCCCGATGCCCGCCCTGCTGACACGCAAGGCGCTGGCGCGGTTGACGCCCGGCGCGTCACTGACCGTGCTGGCCGACGATCCGCTGGCGGCGGTGGACATTCCGCACATGTGCAACCGCGAAGGTCACGCCGTGAACGGCGTGACCCGGCGCGCGGATCACAGTGAATTCCAGCTTCAGGCCGGACCGGCGATCAGCCCGGCGGACGCCCGGTCTTCGGCATGACCGCCTCGGGCGAGATGCGGGCGATCACATCGGCCGCATTCACCGCGCGCGGCTCGCGCGCCGCCTGATCGGGCGTCAGCAGCACGATCTCGGCATAGGCGTCGAACTTGGTGCGGGCGATCACATCCATCGTCGGCTCGAAGGCGAAGCCATAGCCGCCCCAATAGCCGAAGCCCCGGCGATAGCCCCACCAGGGATCGGGCGCGGGATAATAGGGCACGGTCTGGTAGGTGGTGTTGGCCTTGGTGTTGCGCGTGTCGAACACAAAGCTCTGATAGCCCGCGGCCCGCGTCACCTCGGCGGCGCGCAGCAGCAGATAGCTTTCCACCGTTTCGCGCGGCGTGACCGAATTGCCGCTGAAGGTGATGCGGTAGCGGTTGGGGGTCAGTTCCCGGTCGGTATAGCCGCTGTCGGTCCCGGCGGTGCGCGGCGCATAGGGCGAGGGGCTCATGCAGCCCGCCAGGGCCAGCAGCGCCGCGCCGGCGGCGCCGATTTTCAAACCGGTCCTGAGACCGGAGCAGAGAAACGAGGCAGGGATCATGGCGAAATCTCCAAAGGTCCGCCCCTCGCGGATGCCGTCATATTAATATGGTAACGGCCCGGTCCAAATCCCAGTTCCTGTAATGTCCCGCAGCCTGGGCGGCGCGTCCGGGCTTTCTGCGAGCCGGTCTTAGCCATATCCTTGGATTTTATGGCCTTCTGCCCCCGGAAAGGGGCATTTTGCACCGCACCCTCTTGCTAAAGGGCGCGCGGCGGTGGAAGTTCGCCCGGTTCCGGCGGGCGTACCGTCGGCAGGGGTCCGAAACGGGCCGGAACGCCCCGGTCACGGGGGCTGGAAACGACCTTTTGGGGGCCTGAACGATCGCCATGCACGGTCTTTCGATATTCCTGCAGTGCGCCCTCTGCATCGTCCTGATTTCCGTCTGCACCCTGTCGGTCCAGCTCGCCACCCTGGCCTGGGTGCGCGTCTTCCGCAAAAGCCGCAAGCTGGCGCTGGCCGACCTGGCCGAAAGCAGCCTGCCGCATGTGCTGGTGCAGCTTCCGGTCTGCAACGAAGGCCCCCTGGCCCTGCGCGTGGCTGCCGCCGCCGCCCGCCTGGACTGGCCACGTGACCGGCTGACCATCCAGCTTCTCGATGACGGCGACAGCGCCGCCCATGACGAACTGGCGCGCCAGCTTCGCGCCGTGGTGCCCGCCGAGGTGGATTTCCAGATCCTGCATCGCGGCGACCGCAAGGGTTTCAAGGCGGGCAACCTCGCTTTCGGCCTTGCCCATTCCGACGCGCCCTATGTGGCGGTGCTGGATGCCGACTTTGTGCCGCCCGCCGATTTTCTGCGCCGCACCGTGCCCGCCCTGGTCGCCGATGACGGTCTGGCCTTCGTGCAATCGCGCTGGGGCCATGCCAATCGCAGCGCCAACTGGCTGACCCGGGTGCAGGGCCTGCTGCTGGATTCCCATTTCGCGGTGGAACAGGAAGCGCGCTATCGCGCGGGCGTGCCCATGTCGTTCAACGGCAGCGCGGGCGTGTGGAACCGCGCCGCCATAGACCAGTCCGGCGGCTGGACCGGCGACACGCTGACCGAAGACCTGGACCTGTCCATGCGCTGCATGATGCGCGGCTGGCGCGCCGCGATGGTGTCCGATCTTGTGGTGCCGGGCGAACTGCCCCAGACCGCCGCCGCCTGGCGCGCCCAGCAGGCGCGCTGGACCAAGGGCCATGCCCAGTGCGCGCGCAAGCTGCTGCCGATGATCTGGGCCAGCGACATGCCCGCCTGGAAGAAGGCGGCGATGACGCTGCAGATGTGCCAGTTCGCCTTCTATACGCTGGCTTTTTCCAGCGCCACGATCTCGCTGACGCTGATGTATATGGGCGTGGTCTACATGCCGGGCGTGGCGATCCTGGGCCTGGTGGTGACGATGATGGGCCTTGCCTGCTCCATCGGTTACCTGTGGCTGGGCCAGCGCATGCTGGAACGCCACCAGGAAGAAAAGCTGGTGCCGTCGCTGCTGCTGGCGGTGGTCTTCCCCTCGGGCCTGATCCTGGCCAATACCCGCGCCACTTTTGAAGCCTTCTTCTCCAGCCGCATGGATTTCAACCGCACCACCCGGGTGGGCGAGATCACCAAGGGCGGCTGGCGCGGCGTGCCCGAACTGGCGGCGGGCGTGATGCTGCCGCTGTTCGCCCTGGCCGAGCAGCCGGTGGGCGCGCCTTTCTTCTTCTTCGCTGTGGCGGGCCTGGTCTCGATTGGCGCGATGGGCGCGGCGGGTGCGCCCAAGCCGGTGCGCCAGCGCATCACCCCCGGCGAGTAACACCCCCTTCAATAACGTAAACGCGGCATTAAGGATTTTGCGTGCCTGATGCCCGCCGGACATTTTCGGCGGTCTGAAGGGCATGCATACGATCTGGAAGCTGGCGGCGGTGGCGGTGCTGGGACTTGGTCTGTCGGCCTGCGCCGGTGGCGGCAGCCGCGAGGTCTATACCCAGATGCCGACCCTCAAGGGCCGCAACCTGGCCGAGGATACCGGCGGCGCACCCATGCAGTGCGTCCCCTATGCCCGCAACAATTCCAAGGTCAAACTGTATGGCGATGCCTGGACCTGGTGGGACAAGGCCGAAGGCAAATATCCGCGCGGCAGCGCCCCTGAACTGGGCGCGGTGATGGTGTTGCACGACTATGCCGGACCGGAGCACGGCCATCTGGCGGTGGTGCGCAACATGGTCGGCACGCGCGAAATCCGCATCGATCACGCCAACTGGCTGAATGACGGCTCGGTCTTCATCAACAATCCGGTGTTGGATGTCAGCCAGGACAATAGCTGGTCCATGGTGCGGGTCTGGAATATCCAGACCGGCGCCTGGGGCAACCGGATCTATCCGGTGAAGGGGTTCATCGGCTCGCGCAAGGATGTGGACGATCAGGACCGGGGCAGCCGCACCGACCGGATCGCCAGCACCAAAGCGGACAGCCCGCCCCGCCAGTTACGCTAGCAATATCAAATGGTTGTTCGGCAGTGCGCCATTCTGCCACGCCCCTCTTTGAGCCGAACGCGCCCAAGCCTATCGTCCCGGCCCGCCCGGTGACGGGTAGCCCGAATCGCCCGATCCTTCTTTCGCGCGTTTCTTCCGCATGACCGGCGCATGACCGTCCCCAGGCACCCGTGACCGACGCAAACCTGCACAACCGCAGCGACGAGCCGAAGACGGGCAAGCGCCGTACCCTGATGCTGATGCTGGGGGCACTGGGCGTGGTGTTCGGCGATATCGGCACCAGCCCGCTTTACGCGTTGCGCGAGACCGTGGCCGAGGAAGCCACCAGCGCCTTCTCCAACCATGCCGCCGTGATGGGTTCGCTCTGCCTGATCTTCTGGGCGGTGGTGATCGTCGTCACCCTGAAATACGTCACACTCATCATGCGCGCCGACAATGACGGCGAAGGCGGCGTGCTGGCGCTGGCCGCACTGGCGCATCGTTCGCCCGGCCTGTCGCGCGCCGTCAAAGCCACCATCGGCGCGGGCGCGGGCATCGGCCTGGCGCTGTTCTATGGCGACGGCATCCTGACACCCGCCATCACCGTTCTGTCGGCGGTGGAGGGCCTGGAGGTGGAAAATCCCGCCTTCAAGCCACTGGTGCTGCCGCTGGCGCTGGTGATCCTGGTGGCGCTGTTCGCCATGCAGAGCCGCGGCACCGCCCGCATCGGCAAGATTTTCGGCCCCATCATGGTGCTGTGGTTCATCGCCCTGTCGGGCTTCGGCCTGGCGGCCATCGTCAAGGCCCCGCAGATCCTGGGCGCGGTCAATCCCATGCACGGCCTGTCGCTGTTCATCCACGATCCCAAGGCGGCCTTCATCAGCCTGGGCGCGGTGGTGCTGGCGGTGACGGGATGCGAGGCGCTCTATGCCGACATGGGCCATTTCGGCAAGCGGCCCATCCAGTATGCCTGGTTCTTCGTCGCGCTGCCGGCGCTGCTGCTGAACTATTTCGGACAGGGCGCGGGCCTTTTGATGTATCCCGACCGCGCGCCCATCGCCTTTTACGCCATTATTCCCGACTGGGCGCACATGCCGATGGTCATCATGGCAACCCTGGCGGCCATCATCGCCAGCCAGGCGGTGATCACCGGCGTCTTTTCCATGACCCAGCAGGCGGTGCAGCTTGGCCGACTGCCGCGCATGGAAATACGCCATACCAGCGCCACCGATTACGGCCAGATCTATGTGCCGCGCATGAACCTGCTGCTGGCGGTGGGCGTGGTGCTGATCGTGCTGATCTTCAAGACCTCCGGCGCGCTGGCGGCCGCTTATGGCATCGCCGTCACCGGCGTGATGATCATAGACACCTTCAACGTCGCGCTGGTCGCCAAGCGGCAGTGGTTCTGGAGCCCGCTGGTGGTTATCCCGCTGTTCGGCGCGCTGGCCGCGATAGACATCCTGTTCTTCACCTCCAACAGCCTGAAGATTCCGCAGGGGGGCTGGCTGCCGCTGGTGGTGGCGACCGGCATCGTCATCATGATGGATACCTGGGTGCGCGGACGGCGCGTCCATATGGAACGGGTCCGCAGCGAATCCCTGCCCCTGCCACTGTTCCTTGACCGCGCCGACAAGAACACCACCCGCGTGGCGGGGCTGGGCGTTTTCCTGGCCTCGCGCAGCGATGTGGTGCCCGGCGCGCTGCTGCACAACCTCAAGCACAACAAGGTGCTGCATGAGCGCGTGGTGATCGCCAATGTGGCGGTGGAAGACGTCCCGCAGGTGCCGGCGGAGAACCGCATCGAACTGGAAAAGCTGGGCAAGGGCTTTTTTGCGGTCCGCCTGCACTACGGCTTCTTCGAGACGCCCGACGTGCCCCGCGCCCTGGAAGAGGCCCGCCGCCTGGGCCTGGCGGTGGACATGGATACCGCCACCTTCTTCATCGGCCGCGAAACCCTGATCCCCGATGGACGTTCCGAGCTGGGCCGCTGGCGCAACTGGCTCTATCGCACCATGTCGGGCGCGGCGCTGTCGCCCGCAAACTTCTACCGCCTGCCGCCCAACCGGGTGGTGGAGCTGGGTACGCAGGTCACGATCTGAGGATTTGAACGGTCAACCGGGCATCCGCCCACAACACGACCCGACGGCGCACAACCGCCAGGCCATGCTGTAAGAAGCGAGGCACTTCCCACAAATGAATCAGGACACCAAGACGCCGGTCCGGCGCACCCTTTGGCTCAGCTTCGGCGCATTGGGCGTCGTGTTCGGCGATATCGGCACCAGCCCGCTCTATGCCATGCGTGAATCCGCACTGGCCGCCAGCGGGCATGGCGGGGTGACGCCCTTTGCCGTCTATGGCGCACTGTCCCTGATCTTCTGGGCGCTGGTGGTGATCGTCACGCTGAAGTACGTCTTGCTGATCCTGCGCGCCGACAACAATGGCGAAGGCGGCGTGATGGCGCTGGCGGCACTGGCGCATCGCGCGCCCGTCAGCCGTCCCGCCAAGACAGCCATCGGCCTGGCCGCCCTGCTGGGCCTGGCGCTGTTTTACGGCGACGGCATGCTGACGCCCGCCATCAGCGTGCTGTCCGCCGTGGAAGGCCTGGGCGAGTCGGCCGCTTTCAAGCCGCTGGTGCAGCCCATCGTGCTGGCGATCCTGGTCGGGCTGTTCCTCGTGCAAAGCCACGGCACGCACCGCATCGGCAGGGTTTTTGGACCTGTCATGGCCTTGTGGTTCGTGACGCTGGCGGTGCTGGGTGCCGCCGCCATCGCGCGCCATCCCCAGATCCTGCTGGCGGCGGACCCGCGGCACGGCATTGCCCTTTTCCTGCAGGAACCCTGGACGGCCTTCGTGGCCCTGGGGTCCATCGTGCTGGCGGTGACAGGCTGCGAGGCGCTGTATGCCGACATGGGCCATTTCGGCACCCGCGCCATTCGCTGGGCGTGGCTGTACTTCGCCTTTCCCGCACTGGTGCTGAATTATTTCGGACAGGGCGCGATGCTGCTGGCCGATCCCGGCGCCGCCGCGCAGCTGTTCTATGCGCTGGCGCCGGACTGGTTGCACTATCCGCTGGTGGCGCTGGCGACCATGGCGACCATCATCGCCAGCCAGGCGGTCATATCCGGGGTCTTCTCGATCACACGCCAGGCGGTGCAGCTGGGCCAGCTTCCGCGCATGGAAATCCGCCATACCAGCGAAAGCGAGCAGGGGCAGATCTATGTGCCGCGCATCAATGCCATGCTGTGCATCGGCGTAGTGCTGATCGTGATGATCTTCCAGAACTCCGCCGCGCTGGCCACGGCCTATGGCATCGCGGTGACGGGCGTGATGGTCATCTCGGCCGTGCTGGCCGCCGTGGTGGCGCGCTTCCGCTGGGGCTGGAGCCGGAGCACGGTGCTGGCGACCTTCGGGATCCTGGGACTGGTGGATGCTGCATTCCTGGTGTCCAACGGCCTCAAGCTGGCACAGGGCGGCTGGCTGCCGCTGGCCGTGGCAGCGGGCGTCTTCGTGGTGATGGACACCTGGCGGCAGGGCCGGCGGCTGCACCTGGAAAAGATGCGCGAAGGGGCGCTGGACCTGCCGCTGTTCCTGGCGCGGGCCGACAGCATGGACCGGCGCGTGGCCGGAACCGCCATTTTCCTGAACCCGCGCACGGACGTGGTGCCGGGTGCGATGCTGCACAGCCTGAAGCATTACAAGGTGCTGCATGAACGCGTGGTGATCGCCGCGGTCACCGTGACCGACACGCCGCATGTCAGCGCCGCCAGACGGCTTTCACTGGAGACGCTGGGCAAGGGCTTTTATGCCCTGCGCATCACCTATGGCTTCTTTGAAACGCCCGACGTTCCTGCAGCGCTGGCGCAAGCGCGCGAACAGGGGCTGGAGCTGGACGGCAGCAGCACCAGTTATTTCCTGGGACGCGAAACCCTTGTCGCCGGGCAAGACCCGCGCCTGCCACGCTGGCGGGTAGCGCTGTATATGTGGCTGGCCTCGCATGCCCTCAGTCCGGCACGGTTTTATCGCCTGCCGCCCGGGCGCGTGGTCGAGCTTGGCACACAGGTGACGATTTGATTTTTGAATCCCTCCGGTTTCCGCTTTCGCTCGCCTCCCAAAAGGTCGGCTTCGCACGCTGAAACCACCTCCCCCTTTCAGTACGCTGCGCGCCAAAGGGAGAGGTGGCCGCGACAGGCGCCAGAGCAAAGCGAAGCGTGATAGTCGCGGCCGGAGGGGATCAATCAATCCAAAGCGTAAACCAAAGCCTTGAGATAGGCGCTTTCCGGCAGCATCGGATGCACCGGATGGTCGGGGCCCGCGCCCGCGCTGCGGATCAGGGCCGCGCGGCGGCCGCTGCGCTGGAGCCCCGCGGCACATTCCGCCGCGAACCGCTCCGGCGGGATATTGTGCGAGCAGGACGCGATCTTGAGGATGCCGCCGGGGGCGGTAACATCGGCGGCCAGCCGCGCCAGCTTGCGATAGGCCTTCGCGCCCGGTTCCAGGTCTTTCTTCGATTTCACGAACGGCGGCGGATCGGCCAGCACCATGTCGAAGGTTTCGCCCGCCGCGCCCAGCCGCGCCAGTTCCTCGAAGGCGTCGGCCTTGACCGGCTGGATGGACACGCCATTGGCGCGGGCGCTTTCCTCGGCCAGCGCCAGGGCGGGCGCCGAGGAATCCAGGCAGACGACTTCGCGCGCGCCCGCCTTGGCGGCCAGGATGCCGAAGCCACCGGTATAGCTGTAGGCGTCCAGTACCGACTTGCCCTTGGCCAGCGCGGCGATGAAGGCGCGGTTGTCGCGCTGGTCGTAATACCAGCCGGTCTTCTGGCCTTCGGTGAGATCGGCGATATAGCGCGCGCCGTTTTCCTCCACCGCGATGCGATGGCCTTCGCCGCGCGCGGTCTTCACATAGGAGTCGAGTCCCTCCAGCGCCCGCGACGGCGCATCGTTGCGCAGCACCACCGTTTTGGGCTTCAGCACCGTATCCAGCGCGGCCAGGATCGCGTCCTGCTGCCGCTCCATTCCGGCGGTGCCCATCTGCACTGTCACCGTGTCGTCGAAACGGTCCACCACCAGGCCGGGCAGGCCGTCACCCTCGGCATGCGCCAGCCGATAGAATGGCCTGTCATAAAGTTCATCCCGCAGTTTCAGGGCGCGCGACAGGCGCTGGGCGAAAAAATCCGCGCCCACCGGCAGGTCGCAATCCTCGGACAGCAGCCGCACCGCGATCAGGCTGCGCGGATTGAAATAGCCGGTGCCGAAGGCGCGGCCATCCTCGCCCCGCACATTGACGATGGAACCGGGCGCGATCGCCCTGGCCGCCTCGTCCATGCGGATTTCGTTGGAGAATATCCAAGGCGACCCGATGCGGGCGCGGCGGCCTTTGGGTAGTATGACAGTCTTGCGCGACATGAGGTGTCCTTCGGTTGGCAGACCTGTACAGGCCCCTTGCGCCGGGGTCCATGCCGTCCTTAGATATCGCCCAATTCACCAGGAAGGACATGCACATGGCCGTGGACGGCACGTGGGAGATCGTCATCAATTCGCCGCTGGGCGCCCAGAAGGCCACGCTGGACCTCAAGACCGAGGGCAACAGCCTGACCGGCAGCCAGTCGGCGGCCCAGGGTTCCGGCCCGCTGGAGAACGGCAAGGTGGACGGCGACAGCCTCTCCTGGTCGGCCAAGATTTCCTCGCCCATGCCCATGACGCTGGATTTCACCGGCACGGTCGAGGGCGACAAATTGTCCGGCAGCGTCAAGGCGGGATCTTTCGGCTCCTTCCCCTTCACCGGCAACCGCACCGCCTGATATAAGCGGTTTCGGGTTTTCGGGGGCGGCCGGACGGCCGCCCTTTTGCTTTGGCCTTTTGCGCCGGGAAGACATCATGCCCATTCACAAGGAAGGCTATCCCTTCATCGCGCTGTTCGCGGCGGTGAACCTGCTGGCCTTCCTGTTCTCGCCCCTGCTGGGCTGGCTGCTGCTGCCGGTCACCCTCTGGTGCGTGGCCTTCTTCCGCGATCCCGAGCGCAGCACGCCCACCGGCGCCGGGCTGATCATCTGCCCCGCCGACGGCAAGCTGCTGCCGATCATCGCGGCGGTGCCGCCCGCCGAGCTGGGCCTGGGCGAGGCGGCGCGTCCGCGCCTGTCCATCTTCATGAACGTGTTCAACGTGCATGTGAACCGCAACCCGGTATCGGGCAGCGTCATCGCCACCGCCTATCGCCCCGGCAAGTTCTTCAACGCCAGTTTCGACAAGGCCAGCATCCATAACGAACGCATGTCGGTGCGCCTGCGCCCCGAAGGCGAAGCGGACGAGCGCCGCGACCTGGCGGTGGTGCAGATCGCCGGGCTGGTGGCGCGCCGCATCGTCTGCGACCTGAAACAGGGCCAGGGCGTGCGCCGGGGCGAGCGTTTCGGCATCATCCGCTTCGGCAGCCGGGTGGATGTCTACCTGCCGCCGGGCTGCGAAATCCTGGTGCAGCCGGGCATCACCACGCGGGCGGGCGAAACCGTACTCGCGCGCTTTGTCTGAAGGAATGCCTGTGCAGGATCCCGACCGCATCTCCCGCCGCAAGCGTGCCCGCCAGATCGTGGCGGCGCGGCTGGAAAAGCTGGAAGACCTGTCCATCGGCAAGCTGGTGCCCAGCTCCATCACGCTGCTGGCCCTGTGCAGCGGCGTCACCGCCATCCGCTACGCCATCAGCGGCGACTGGACCGTGGCGGTCAGCTTCGTGATCTGCGCGATGGTGCTGGACATGCTGGATGGCCGCGCCGCGCGGATGCTGGGCGCGGACAGCCGTTTCGGCGCCCAGCTCGACAGCCTGGCCGACCTGGTCAGCTTCGGCGTGGCGCCGGGCCTGATCATGTACAACTGGACCCTGGACCAGATGGGCAATGCCGGCTGGATCGTGGCGCTGATCTTCATCGCCGCCGGCGCGGTGCGGCTGGCCCGATTCAATGTGGAGGCCGCGCGCGACGAAGGCGCCACCAAGGCCAATCCCTATTTCACCGGCCTGCCCACCCCGGCCGCCGCCGGCATGATGCTGCTGCCCATGCTGGTCTGGTTCCAGTGGGAAGACCCCATCGCCCGGCAGCCCTGGGTATCGGGCATCGTCATCGCCGTCACCGCGGCGCTGATGGTGTCGCGCCTGCCCACGCCCTCGATCAAATACATGAAGCTGCAGCGCCAGCACCAGATCCTGGCGGGCCTGTTCTGCGCCGCGCTGGCGGGCGCGCTGGTCGTCTGGCCTTGGGCGACCATCACCATCGGCCTTCTGATCTATGTCGCCACGATCCCCTTTGCGATCTGGACGCATCATCCGCGCGCCGTGGCCCGTCGCGCCCACTGAGCACGAACGCCCCTGCACGCCACGCGGAAGACTCCGCGTAGCGCGCCTGGGCAAACTGGTTCTGTCTTATTCTGGGCGCGAGCGCCGCATTTCGCAGCGCGACCCTCAGCATCCGACAGCTTCCTTCCCCCTTCGGTGCGAAGCACCACGGAAGGGGGAAGGTGTCGCAGCAAGGTGTCCGCGGAGCGAACCCGCGCTGCGACGGATGGGGGTTTTTATTTGGAAGGCGGCGCGAAGCCACCCATCAGGCGCGGACGGAACGGCCCGGCCATGCTGGGATTGTACTGGAAGCTCTGGTTGTAGCTGTTGTAGGTGGGGCCGTTCTCAACGCTGCCGCCATTGCCGAAGTGCAGCTGGCCGAAGCCGCCGCCACCATCGCCGCCATCGGCAAAGGCGCCCACGCCGCCACTCCAGCCGTTTTCGTCAACCCGCAGGCCTTCCTCGTAATAGCCGGGCGGTGGGCCGTAATAGGCTTCCGGCGGCTGGCCATAGGCATAGCCTTCGTTGCGGGCGACACGCCATTCGCCGTGCCAGCCCTGCTGGCTGACGGCGCGGGCGCTGCCGTAATCGTAATAGGAACCTTCCACCGCCGAGCGGCGCACCACGCGGGCCGGAACGCGCTTGGCGGCAAGCGCGGCCTGCTGGCGCCGGAATTCGCTGGCCGGGGCGGCGTCGGCGCGGGCCGGAACGGTCATCATGCCCAGGCTGGCGGCCGACATCGCGGTGGTCAGCAACAGGCTGGCCGTAAACAGGGTTACCCTCATCACACTCTCCTTCGTCGTCGAGGCGTGTCGCGGGCAAAGCGATGCACGTGTACCGATATGAGACGTTCTAATATGGGACAGGTTCCGGTCGCGAGCGGGAATTGGTGTTTTGGTTAACGCCCGCGTCCCAAAATTTCCGGCGCAAATCCTGTTTTAACGCCTTGCCGCGCACCATGCCGCCGCAAGGGGAAGTGATGAGTTCCAACGGTTCGATCTGGGCGCCCAATGCCCTGGCTGACGACGAGCGCGAAAGCCGCATCCGGCTGGCGCTGCTGCGCAGCGTGCTGGACAATATGCAGCTCAATCGCCGGATGATGCCGCTGTTCGCGCTGGCGGTGGCGGCGACCTTTTCCTACTGGGTGAGCTGGCCGATGCTGGCGGCCTGGTACGCGCATGTGATCCTGGGCCTTGTGCCGCATTACCTGCTGATGCGCCGCTTTCCGCAGGGTGACATGCCGCTGGCGCGGACGCGCCGCCTGGCGCTGCTCGCCTCCGCCGCGAATCTTTTCTTCGTCGCCAACTGGACGTCGCTGGCCTGGTATCTCTGGGTGCCGGGCAGCGAGGCCAACCACATGCTGGTCATCATCGTGCTGGCGGTGACGCTGGCGGCACAGGCCACGCTGGTCGGTGCCTGCCGCCAGATGGCGCTGCCCGCCTTCCTGCTTTATGGCGCGGTCATGGCTATCGTGCCGATGCGCGACGGCGGCGCGGGCGCGCTGTACCTGGTGGCGGTGACGCCGTTTTATGCCTGGTACCTGGCCCATATCGCCAAGCAGAATTTCATCCGCGCCCATGCCGCCGCGACCCTGATGGAGGAGCGCAACTCCCTTTTGGCGGAACTGGTGATGGCCAAGCTGGAATCGGACCGGGGCCGCGAACAGGCCGAAGCCGCCAGCCTGGCCAAGTCGCAGTTCCTCGCCAATATGAGCCACGAACTGCGCACACCGCTGAACGCGATCCTGGGCTTTTCGGAGATGATCTCCTCGCGCATCTTCAAGGACCAGCCGGAGCGCAATTCCGAATATGCCGACCTGATCCATTCCTCCGGCAAGCATCTGCTGGCCCTGATCAACGACATACTGGACCTCGCCAAGATCGAGGCGGGCCGCTGGAAGCTGGAAGAGGCCGAACTGGACCTGCACCGCATCGCCGACGACGCCCTGCAGTTCGTCGTCTGGCGCAGCAAGGAAAACAACGCGACGATCCAGAACGCCATCGCGCCGGATCTGGAACGGCTTTATGGCGACGAGCGCGCGATCAAGCAGATCCTGTTGAACCTTCTGTCCAACGCCCTGAAATTCACCCCGGAGCATGGCCGCGTCACCGCTTTCGCCCATCGCGATGCGGAGGGCGGCATGGTGCTGGGGGTCAGCGATACCGGCGTCGGCATCGCGCCCGAGGATCAGGACCGGGTATTCGACAGTTTCGGCCAGGGCAAGCATGACGTCGCCCTGGTGGATCGCGGCACCGGGCTGGGGCTGGCCATCGTCAAGGGCCTGACCGAATCCCATGGCGGCCATGTGCGTCTGAAAAGCGAAGTGGGCAAGGGCACCACCGTCACCATCCATCTGCCCGCCGCGCGGGTGCTGGCACGCCCCGACCAGGCATCGCCCGATCAGGCATCGGACGACCTGGCGCATTTCGTGGCCTGAGACTTTTTCTGCCCCCCTCTGTCGTAACTCGGTCGGCTCCGCCGACCCATCGTTGCGATACCTTCTCCACCCGCGGCTTCACCGCGCGGGGAGAAGGGTTCAACCAGCCAGTTTCAGCGCCTCGCGTTCGCGCATCAGGGCGTGGACAAAGCCCAGCTTTTCGATGACGCGCGGCGACAGCACAAAGGGATACAGGTCGGTCAGACCCATGCTGCGGTTCATGCTGTTGGTGGCGAATTCGATCGGCAGCCAGGCATCGATCAGCATGTCCATGCGCGGCGCGCGATAGGGATCGAAGTCTATCGCCGCCGCGATCTGGCCGCGCGCCCGGCGCGGCCGGACCTTCAGGCCGAACGCGCCCGCTGTTTCCAGCGTGTCCACAATGTGCAGGTAATGCGCCCAGGTTTCGGCGAAATCCTCCCAGGGATGCATGGTGGCGTAGGCGCTGATGTAATCGTCCTGCCAGTTGGCGGGCACGCCGTCATTGTAATGGCGCTGCAACGCCTCCTCGTAACTCAGCGTGTCGTCGCCAAAGAGGGCGCGGAAAGCCTCCAGCCGGGCGGGATCGGCGGCCACCAGCCGGTCCCAGAAATAATGCCCGCTCTCATGCCGCAGATGGCCCAGCAGGGTGCGATAGGGTTCGCCCATCTGGCTGCGGACCTGTTCGCGCACCGCGTCATCGGCTTCCTTCAGCGCCAGGGTGATCAGGCCATTGTCATGGCCGGTCATCACCCCCTGGGCATGGCTTTCGGGCGGGTCGGCCAGGAAATCGAAGGCCAGGCCGTGTTCGGGATTGTCCGCCCGGTTCTCCAGCGGCAGGCCCAGGCGCAGCAGGGAATAGAACAGCCGGTGCTTGGCCGCCTCGATCTTGCCCCAGAGCGGACCGTTGGCCTCCTGCGACAGGTCGGGGATGACGCGGTTGTGGCGGCAGGCGGCACAGAAGGCCTCCGGGCTGTCGGCGGGCAGCATCCAGTTGCAGACGCCCAAGGCATTGTTTTCGCAGAACTTATAGGCAATGCCGCCGGCCGCCAGCACCGCCCAGCCGGTCCCGGATTCATCCGGCTCCAACGCGGAAATCTCATTGATATCAGGCAGATAGCCCAAGGCCCGGCCACAGCTTTCGCAGCGGTAATTCTCGAAATACAGCAGCTGGCCGCAGCCCTGGCAGGTGAACAGTTTCATGAATTTCGCGCCCGCAAAGCCCTTCGTCCCTACAGGAACGCAGGGTTTTTAACCCCGTTCCGCCATTGTCGGACAGGCCGCACGGAGGCTGTAGCAGCGCCTTCGCACTTGCGGCATAGTTTCTCAAAACAAGGGGCTCCATGACCATCCAGGCCGCGCTGCGTCACGTCACCCGCTATCGCTATGACCGGCTCATCGCGCTGGGGCCACAGACCATCCGCCTGCGCCCGGCGCCCCACAGCCGCGCTAAGATCCTGGCCTATGCGCTGACGGTCGAGCCGGAAGGCCACTTCCTCAACTGGCAGCAGGACCCGCAGTCCAACTGGCTGGCCCGCGTGGTTTTCCCGGAAAAGACCGATCACTTCACCGTGTCGGTGGACCTGACGGTGGCGATGGAAGTCATCAACCCCTTCGACTTCTTCCTGGAGCCGGAGGCCGAACAGTATCCCTTCGCCTATTCCGACGAACTGAAAGCCGAGCTGGAGCCCTATCTCAAGCCCGCGCCGCAGGGAAAAGCCTTCGACGCCTATCTGGCGAAGGTTTCGCGCGCGAAAAAACAGACGACCAATTTCGTCTTCGACCTCAACGCCGCCCTGTCGCGCGACATCGGCTATACCATCCGCATGGAACCCGGCATCCAGACGCCGGACGAAACCCTGACCAAGAAGACCGGCTCCTGCCGCGACAGCGCCTGGCTGCTGGTGCAGATGCTGCGCCATCTGGGCCTGGCGGCGCGCTTCGCCTCCGGCTACCTGATCCAGCTCAAGCCCGACGTGAAATCGCTCGATGGCCCCAGCGGCCCCGAACAGGATTTCACCGACCTGCATGCCTGGTGCGAAGTCTATCTGCCCGGCGCGGGCTGGGTGGGCCTCGATCCCACCTCCGGCCTGTTCGCGGGCGAAGGCCATATCCCGCTGGCCTGCACCGCCAGCCCGGCCCAGGCCGCGCCCATCAGCGGCGC
>DASTMN010000002.1:0-4204 GCA_035714165.1 Rhizomicrobium sp. | reverse complement strand
CAGCAATTGCTCGACATGGGCGATGGGCGTTTCCGGCAGGATGCCATGGCCCAGATTGAAGACATGCGGCTTGCCCGCCGTCTTTTCCAGAATGTGATCCACCGCGCGGTCCAGCGCGTCGCCGCCCGCGATCAGGGCGATGGGATCGAGATTGCCCTGTGTGGCGCAGGGCAGGGCCTTGCTCCAGGCCAGCGGTGCGGCCGTGTCCAGCGACACCGCATCCACGCCGGTCGCCGCAGCATACTGTTCATAGCCCGCCTGCGTGGCGGCGCGGGGGAAGCCGATGATCCGCGCACCGGGCCGGGCGGCGCGCACCGCCGTCACGATCCTGAGGGTCGGGGCCACCACCACCTGCTCGAACAGGGGGGCGGGCAGGCCGCTGGCCCAGCTGTCGAAAATCTGCACCGCATCGGCCCCGGCATCGATCTGGCGGATCAGGTGGAAGGCCACGCAGTCGCCCAGGATATCCAGAAGCTGTCCAAAGCCCTTGGGATCGCGATAGGCCCACAGCTTGGCGGCCTTCTGTTCGTCGCCGCCCGCGCCCGCCGCCAGATAGGTGGCCAGCGTCCAGGGCGCGCCGCAAAAGCCCAGCAGGTTGGTCTGTGCGAAGCCCTCGCGGTCCAGCCCGGCACGGGTCCGGCGCAGCGCCTCATAGACCGGCTCGAAATAGGCGGCCCACACATCCCGGTCCAGGTTGAACCCGGCCACGGAGGTCACGGGCGTCAGGCTGGGGCCTTCGCCGGGGGTGAAGGTCACTTTCTGGCCCAGCGCCTCGGGCACCGTCAGGATGTCGGAGAACAGGATGGCGGCATCAAAGCCGAAACGGCGGATCGGCTGCAGCGTCACTTCCGCCGCGTAATCGGGATTGAGCGCCATGCCCCAGAAGGAACCGGCCTTTTCCCGCACCGCGCGATATTCCGGCAGATAGCGGCCGGCCTGGCGCATCAGCCAGACCGGCGGGATCTTTTCAGCGCTTCCTGCCAGTACGCGCAGAAGTTTCCGGTCAGACATCAAAACAAGACTCCAGGGAATCTTAAGATGGTGAAGATGATGTTTGGGCTGTGGGTTGTGGGTGAATGTGTGAAAGCCGGTCTGGCTTAATCCCAACCGTCCATGGACTCAAGCACTTGGCTGTCCGCTGCGCGCACCGGGCAGAACCGGCGTCTGTTGGCGGCAGGGCTGTTTCATCCCCGGCCATACCGGGCTTGCACAGATTTCCCATTCCCGGCTAGGAGGCGTGTGGGCGCAATCGCCCGTCTGGGGGTGAAACGCCCCGCCGCCGGGCCTGTTGCGGGATAAATCCGGCCCTCTTGGGATAGTCCTGTGGATCGCAAGCATATCCATCTGGTTTCCGACTCCACCGGCGAAACCCTGCATGCCATGGCCAATGCCGCGCTGGCGCAGTTCGAGAATGTGGATGTGCATGTCCACCCCTATGCCATGGTCCGCAGCGAACACCAGCTGACCCGCGCGCTGGACCATATCGCCATCATGCCGGGACTGGTCTTCTTCACCCTGGCCAACAAGAGCCTCCGCGACAAGCTCAAGGCGCGCTGTACCGATATCGAGGTGCGCTGCATCGACGTGCTGGAGGGGCCTGTCACGGCCCTGGGCCAGTTCCTGGGTGCCTCGGAAACCCACAAGGTGGGCCGCCAGCACGAGGTGGATGCCCGCTATCTGGACCGTATCGAGGCGCTGAACTTCACCATCGCCCATGACGACGGCCAGTCGCTGGACAGTATCGGCGAGGCCGAGGTGATCCTGACGGGGGCCAGCCGCACCTCCAAGACGCCGACCTGCGTCTATCTGGCCATTCGCGGTGTGCGGGCCGCCAATGTGCCGCTGGTGCCGCGCATGCCGCCGCCGCCGCAACTGCTGGCGGCCAGAAAGCCGCTGATCGTGGGCCTGTGGGTGTCGCCGGACCGGCTGGTGCAGGTGCGCCGCAACCGCCTTGTCAGCATGGGGGCGGGGCCGGGACTGGGTACGGGCGCGGGCGAGAACCGCGACAGCAATTATGTGGAACTGGATGCGGTGCGCTCGGAAGTCGCGGCCACCCGCCAGCTTTTCGAGAGCCAGGACTGGCCCACCCTGGATGTCACCCGCCGCTCCATCGAGGAAACCTCGGCGGCGGTGCTGAACCTGCTGGCCGAACGCCGGGAAGCCGCTGAAGGCCTTGCGGGTGGCTAATCTGGTCCTGGCCTCCGGCAGCGCCAGCCGCAAGGCCTTGCTGGCGGCGGCGGGGGTGGATTTTGTCGCCGATCCCGCCGACCTGGACGAAGATACCCTGATGCGGGGCCTGCAGGGCGAAAGCGCCGAGACCGTGGCGCTGCGCCTGGCCGAGGCCAAGGCGCTGCATGTCGCGGTCCGCCATCCGGGGCGGCTGGTGCTGGGCGGCGACAGCGTGATCGGGTTTTCGGGCCGCCATCTCAGCAAATGCGCCACGCTGGAGGCGGCGCGGACGCTGCTGCGCGAGCTTTCCGGGCAGACACACCGTCTGGTTTCGGCGGCGGCGCTGGCGCGCGATGGCGGCCTGCTCTGGTCGCATGCCAGCCCCTGCCGGATGACCATGCGCGTCCTCAGCCCGCGATTTCTGGAGGATTACCTGGCCGCCGAAGGCTCCGCGATCCTGTCCAGCGTGGGCTGCTATCATTTCGAGGGGCGGGGCGCGCAGCTTTTCGATAGAGTGGACGGCGATTATTTCTCGGTGCTGGGCCTGCCGCTGCTGCCGGTGCTGGCGGCGCTGCGTCAACAGGGTGTGCTGTCATCGTGATCACGGGCAAGGCGAAAATCGCGGGCATCATCGGCTGGCCGGTCGGCCATTCGCTGTCGCCGGTGCTGCATGGCCACTGGCTGGACGAACACGGGATTGACGGCGCGCTGGTGCCGCTGCCGGCGCGGGCGGAGGATTTCGCCGCCATTCTGGACGGCGCGCGCCGGGCCGGTTTCACCGGCGTCAATGTCACCGTGCCGCACAAGGAATCGGCCTTCGCGCTGGCGCACCGCACCGATGCGGCGGCGCGGGCGGCGGGCGCGGCCAACCTGCTGGTCTTTACCGATACCGGCATCGAGGGACGCAACACCGATGCGCCGGGCCTTGCGGATTCGCTACGCGAGACGGTGGGCGGGCTGGACGGACAGGCGGTCGTGCTGCTGGGCGCGGGCGGCGCGGCGCGGGGCGCGGTGCTGGCGCTGGAAATGCTGGGGGCGCGGACCATCCATATTCTCAACCGCGATCCGGCGCGCGCCAAAAGCCTGGCGGCATCCCTGGGCAAGGACATCACCGCCAGCCTATTGCCCGGCGCGATGACCGACTGGCCGTCGGTGGCGGGCGACGCGGCGCTGCTGCTCAACACCACATCGGCGGGCATGGGGTCCAATCCGCCACTGGCGCTGGATCTGGGCGCGCTGAACAGCGGCGCGGCAGTCTGCGACATTGTTTACAATCCGCTGGAGACGCCGCTCCTGAAGGACGCCAGGGCGCGCGGCCACCGCACCATCGACGGGCTGGGTATGCTGATGCACCAGGCGGTGCCGTCCTTCGCGGCGTTCTTCGGCGTGCGCCCCACCGTCACGCCGGGCCTGCGCGCCGCGCTGGAGAAGGCGCTGCGTGACCGTGGCTGAACCCTTTGTGATCGGCCTGACCGGCTCGATCGGCATGGGCAAGACCGAGACGGCCCGGCTGTTCGCCGCCGAAGGGGTGCCGGTCTTCGACTCCGACGCCGCCGTTCATGACCTGTATGCGGGCGAGGCGGCCGCCATGATCGAGGCGGCCTTTCCCGGCAGCACCCGCAACGGCGTGGTGGACCGCACGGCGCTCGCAGCCAAAGTCACGGGCGATGCCGCCGCGCTGGCGCGGCTGGAAAGCCTGATGCATCCGCTGGTGGCGGGGCGGCGGGCCAATTTTCTGGCCGCCCATGCCGGCGCGCCCATCGTGCTGCTGGATGTGCCACTGCTGCTGGAAGTGGGGATCGCGGTGGATGCGGTGGTGGTGGCGACCGCGCCGGGCGACGTGCAGCGGGCGCGGGTGCTGACCCGGCCCGGCATGACCGAGGAAAAATTCGCTGCCCTGCTTCGCCGCCAGATGAGCGATGCGCAAAAGCGTGCACAGGCCCATTACCTGGTGATGACCGACAAGGGCTTGGATCACGCCCGCGATCAGGTGAAAATGATCCTGGCGGACATACGGGCGAAACTGTGATGCGCG
>DASTMN010000001.1:0-17846 GCA_035714165.1 Rhizomicrobium sp. | reverse complement strand
CGTCAACCGCTGGATCGTGGCCGAAACCGCCAGCGCCGCGACGCAATTGACCGAGGCGCTGGAAAAGCTGCGCTTCAATGAGGCCGCGGCCATCGCCTATCACTTCGTCTATGACGTGTTCTGCGACTGGTACCTGGAATTTGCCAAGCCGCTGTTCAACGGCAGCGACGAAGCCGCCAAGGCCGAAACCCGCGCCACCGCCGCCTGGGCGCGCGACCAGCTTCTCCGGCTGCTGCATCCCTTCATGCCCTTCATCACCGAGGAGCTGTGGGCGCGCACCGCCGAAACGCCGCGCGATACATTGCTGCTGGTGGCGGACTGGCCCGTCTTGGCGCCGCCGCCGGGCGCGGCGGACGCCATCGCGGAAATGCAGTGGGTGATCGACCTGATCAAGGGTGTGCGTTCGGTTCGTTCGGAGATGAACGTCCCGGCGGGCGCGAAGATTCCGCTGGTCCTGACCGGCGCGTCGGCGCAAAGCGCGGCGCGGCTGGCCCGCCATGTGGATGTGATCGCAACCCTGGCACGGCTGTCCGCCGCCGAGGCGGCCCCGGCCATTCCGTCCGGCTCGGCCCAGTTCGTGCTGGGCGAGGCGGTGGTGGCGCTGCCGCTGGGCGATGTGATCGATTTCGCCAGGGAACGGGTGCGGCTGGAAAAGGACCTGAAAAAGGCCCAGGACGAGATCGCGCGCTTTGACGCCAAGCTGGGCAATGAACAGTTCGTCGCCAAGGCCCCCGAGGATGTGCTGGAGGAACAGCGCGCCAAGCGGGCCGAGGCCGCCGCGCTGGCGGAGCGGCTGGCCGCCGCCATCGGGCGGCTGGCGGAATAAACGGGCAGATAAATGGCGGAGGGTGGTTGCAGCCGGGCCGGGTGATGCCTAACTGTTCGACAGTCATCTAACTACCGGAGCAGCCATGCCCACTTTGTTCGACCCGCTCAGGCTGGGCGCCCTTGACCTGCCCAACCGCATCGTGATGGCGCCCCTGACCCGCAGCCGGGCCACGCCGGACACCCGTGTGCCCACCGGATTGCAGCGGGACTATTACGTCCAGCGCGCCACGGCGGGCCTGATCATTTCCGAGGCCACCAGCGTCACGCCGATGGGGGTGGGCTATGCCGCCACGCCGGGGATCTGGTCCGACGAACAGACCGAAGGCTGGAAGGCGATCACCCGCGCCGTGCATGACGCGGGCGGGCGCATCGTGTTGCAGCTCTGGCATGTGGGGCGCATCTCCGATCCGCTTTTCCTGAACGGCGCGCTGCCCGAAGCGCCCAGCGCCATCCGGCCCGCCGGGCATGTCTCGCTGGTGCGGCCGGAGAAAGCCTATGTGACCCCGCGCGCGCTGGAGACGGCGGAGATTCCGCGGGTCATCGCGGAGTTCCGCAAGGGTGCGGAAAACGCCAGGGCCGCCGGTTTCGACGGCGTGCATATTCATGGCGCTAACGGTTACCTGCTCGACCAGTTTCTCCAGGATTCCACCAACCATCGCACCGATGCCTATGGTGGCAGCCGTGAAAAGCGCGCCCGGCTGATGCTGGAAGTCACCGACGCAGTGGCCGAGGTGTGGGGCGCGGACCGCGTCGGCATGCACCTGGCCCCGCGCATGGACAGCCATGATATGGGCGACAGCGACCGTCTTGGCACCTTCACTTATGTCGCGCGCGAACTGGGCAGGCGGAAGCTGGGGTGGATCGCGGCGCGTGAATTCGTCTTCGATCCCAACGCCAGGCCGGTGGACAGCCAGGGCCGTCCCAAGGAGGTCCGCAATCCCGAAAGCATTGGACCGCGCCTGAAGGAGGCCTTCGGCGGTCCCTATATCGCCAATGAAGGCTTTACCCGCGACAGCGCGCAGAAGGCGCTGGACGAGGGCTGGGCCGATGCCGTGGCCTTCGGCAAGGACTTTATCGCCAATCCCGACCTTGTGCGGCGATTCGCGGAAGGCGCGCCGCTCAACGCCTGGGATGCGCAGACTTTCTATGCTGGCGGCGCGCACGGCTATACCGATTACCCGGCGCTGGGGTCATAGGGAACCACGCGGGCGGGGGCGCGTTTTCCATCCAGAGAGAGGCAAGGCGGGGAACCGCTTTCTACTGGAGGTTCGTCATGACCAGCATTGCGAAAATCGCCGGCGCCTGCGCCATAATTCTGGCGGCGGGCAGCATGTCCGCATCGGCCGCCTGCAACCGCGACACATCCACCGAAACCGCACTGGGTGCGGGTTCCGGCGCGCTGGTTGGCGGGCTGGCGTCCAACAGCATTGGTGGCGCGCTGGTGGGCGGCGTGGCCGGTGGTCTGGTCGGCCATGCCATCGGCAGCAGCAACAACCGCGAGGATTGCCGCCGCGCCGCCGTCCGCCAGGAGCGGCGGGAATATCGCCGCGATCGCGATACCTATTACATGGATCGTGATGGCCGCCGTCACTATTACTACCGTTAAGTGGCACCGTATCTGACGCGAAAGCCCGCCGGGGAAACCGGCGGGCTTTTCATTGCGCGCTGCTGGACACCGAAGTGGAAATCGCATCTTCTTGTCGCGCTTTTTCAAGGAAGGATTTCCATGCGTTCGATCCTGTTCGCCGCCGCGATGGCCGTTGCGGCCGCCGCGCCAGCCTTCGCCCAGGCCCCGGCGGCGCCCGCCATGCGCGCCGTGGGCATGACCCTGTCCAGCCCCGACTTCCCGGATGGCGGCATCATTCCCGATCCGTTCACTGGCAAGGTGAACACACCGGGCCAGCCGCCCAAGGCGATTTCGCCCGCGCTGACCTGGACCGGCACGCCCGCCGGCACCCAGAGCTTCGTGCTGATCATGCACGACCTGGATGTGATGGTTGGCAAGGGCACCGGCGACAACCTGCACTGGCTGGCCTTCAACATTCCCGGCACCGCGACGTCGCTGCCGCAGAATGTTCCCACCACCGCGACCCTGCCGGACGGCACCATCCAGCCGCGCAACCGCAACAGCCACGGCTATCAGGGGCCCGGCGCGCCCGCGCCGATCTATCATCACTATGTCTTCGGCATCTGGGCGCTGGACACCAAGCTGAACCTTGACGAGACCGCGACCCGCGACGAGGTGCTGAAGGCGATGGACGGCCATGTGCTGGACAAGGGCTTCACGGTCGGGCGCTTCCATCGCTGACCGGCCTTAAAAGAACAAATCCCCGGAGATCTCTCTCCGGGGCTTTTCATTTATCCGCTGGCACCAGCTTCCTTCCCCCTTCGATGCGAAGCATCAGGAAGGGGGAAGGTGTCGCAGCGAAGTGTCTGCGGAGCAGACCTGAGCTGCGACGGATGGGGGTAATCAAACCAGATCAAACCGGTCCGCGTTCATCACCTTGGTCCAGGCGGACACGAAGTCCGTCACGAACTTTTCCTTCGAGTCCGACTGGGCATAGACCTCCGCCAGCGCCCGCAGCTGGGAGTGCGAGCCGAAGATCAGGTCCACGCGGGTGGCGGTCCAGCGGGCCTGGCCGGTCTTGCGGTCGCGGCCTTCATAGCTGTTCTCGCCGGTGGCATGCCAGGTCGTCGCCATGCTCAGCAGGTTGACGAAGAAGTCATTGGTCAGCGCCCCCGGCCTGTCGGTAAATACGCCTGCCTTGCTGTCGTTCGCGTTGGCGCCCAGCACCCGCAGCCCGCCGACCAGCACGGTCATTTCCGGCGCGGTGAGGGTGAGAAGCTGCGCCCGGTCCACCAGCGCTTCCTCCGGCGCCATGAATTGCAGCCCCGCCTTGCGATAGTTGCGGAAGCCGTCGGAGATCGGCTCCAGCGGCGCGAACGAGTCCGCGTCGGTCTGTTCGGGCGTGGCATCGCCGCGGCCGGTGGTGACGGGCACCGTCACGGTGATACCGGCATCCCTGGCCGCCTTTTCCACCGCCGCCGCGCCGCCGATCACGATGGCATCGGCCAGCGAAGCCTTGCCCCGGAGCGCGTCCAGCGTTTCCAGGATGTTTGCCAGTTGCGCGGGCTGGTTCACCGCCCAGTCCTTTTGCGGCGCCAGCCGGATGCGCGCACCGTTCGCGCCGCCGCGCTTGTCGGAACCCCGGAAGGTCGAGGCGGAGGCCCAGGCGGTGGAGACCAGCGCGGACACCGTCAGGCCGCTGGCCAGGATTTTCTCTTTCAGCGCCGTCACCTCGGCATCGCTCAGGCGTGTTCCGGCGGGGATAGGATCCTGCCAGATCAGCGTTTCCTTCGGCACCAGCGGTCCCAGGTAACGCTGCACCGGCCCCATGTCGCGGTGGGTCAGCTTGTACCAGGCGCGCGCGAAGGCCTGCGCGAACTGGTCGGGATTTTCGTGGAAGCGGCGCGCGATTTTCTCGTAAGCGGGATCGAAACGCAGGGCGAGGTCGGCCGTCAGCATGGTCGGCACATGCTTTTTCGCCGGGTTGTGCGCGTCGGGAATATCGGCGGGCGCGTTCTTGGCCTGCCACTGATGCGCGCCGCCGGGGCTTTTGGTCAGCTCCCACTCATACTTGAACAGGTTGTCGAGGAAATGGTTGGACCATCTGGTCGGCGTCTGCGACCAGGTGACTTCCAGCCCGCTGGTGATGGCGTCGCCGCCCATGCCGCTGGCATGGCGGCTGCGCCAGCCCAGGCCCTGATCCTCGATCACCGCGCCTTCCGGTTCCGCATCCACGAAGGAGGGATCGCCCGCGCCGTGGGTCTTGCCGAAGGAATGGCCACCCGCGATCAGCGCCACGGTTTCCTCGTCATTCATCGCCATGCGGGCGAAGGTATCGCGGATGTCACGCGCGCTGGCGGCCGGATCGGGGTTGCCGTTCGGGCCTTCCGGGTTGACATAGATCAGGCCCATCTGCACCGCGCCCAGCGGGTTTTGCAGCTGGCGCTCGCCGCTATAGCGTTCGTCGCCCAGCCAGGTGCCTTCCGGCCCCCAATAGAGTTCTTCCGGTTCCCACTGGTCGGCGCGGCCACCCGCGAAGCCGAAGGTCTTGAAGCCCATGGATTCCAGCGCGACATTGCCCACCAGCACCAGCAGGTCGGCCCAGGAAATCTTCTGGCCGTATTTCTGCTTGATCGGCCAGAGCAGGCGGCGCGCCTTGTCGAGATTGGCGTTGTCCGGCCAGGAATTGAGCGGCGCGAAACGCTGCTGGCCGCCGCCCGCGCCGCCGCGCCCGTCCGCCACGCGATAGGTGCCCGCGCTGTGCCAGGCCAGGCGGATGAACAGGCCGCCATAATGGCCGAAGTCCGCCGGCCACCAGGGCTGGCTGTCGGTCATCAGCTTGTGCAGGTCCGCGATCAGTGCGTCGAGGTCCAGGCTGTTGAAAGCCTCGGCATAGTTGAAGGATGGTCCCAGCGGATTGGCGCGGGAGGCATGCTGGTCCAGCACCTTGAGGTCGAGCTGTTGCGGCCACCAGTCCTTGTTGGAACGGCCGCGCACCCCGTGCGCCACCGGACAGCCTCCGGTCTTGGTCTCGGTTGTCATGGGAATCCCCTCTCTTAGTTTAGAATAACTCTAAACAGAGGTTCTACCGGCCGTCAACGGGGCCGAGGTGCCGGGCCGCAGCCGGTATGTCAAAAAGCGCCTTGCCCGCACCGGGGGCGGGGGCAATAGTCCGCCCGATTTCACACGCCTTCCCAAGGCTTTCGGGCCAAGCGTCTCACAAGAGGAAGGGCTGCCAGACAGAGGTTCAGATGGGCGACCAGAAATTCGACAAATCCCGGCTTCCCAGCCGTCATGTGACGGAAGGGCCGGAACGCGCCCCGCACCGCTCCTATCTCTATGCGATGGGCCTGACCACCCAGCAGATTCACCAGCCGCTGGTGGGCGTCGCCACCGCCTGGAACGAGGCCGCACCCTGCAACATCTCGCTGATGCGCCAGGCCCAGGCCGTGAAGAAGGGCGTCGCCGCCAGCCACGGCACGCCGCGCGAATTCTGCACCATCACCGTGACCGACGGCATCGCGATGGGCCATGCGGGCATGAAGTCGTCGCTGGCCAGCCGCGACGTCATCGCGGACTCCGTCGAACTGACCATGCGCGGCCATTCCTATGACGCGCTGGTGGCGATGGCGGGCTGCGACAAGTCGCTGCCGGGCATGATGATGGCGATGATCCGCCTGAATGTGCCGTCCATCTTCATCTATGGCGGCTCCATCCTGCCGGGCAAGTTCCGCGGCAAGGATGTCGTGGTGCAGGACCTGTTCGAAGCGGTGGGCCTGCATTCGGTGGGCAAGATGGATGACGAGACGCTGGACGAACTGGAGCGCGTCGCCTGTCCGTCGGCCGGTTCCTGCGGTGGCCAGTACACCGCCAACACCATGGCGATGGTGGCCGAGGCGATCGGTCTGGCGCTGCCCTATAGCTGCGGCGCGCCCGCGCCCTATGAAATCCGCGACGCGCTCTGCGCGGCGGCGGGCGAGCAGGTGATGGAGCTTTTGGCGAAGAATATCCGCCCGCGCGACATCGTCACCCGCAAGGCGTTCGAGAATGCCGCCATGACGGTCGCCGCCACCGGCGGTTCGACCAATGCGGCGCTGCATCTGCCCGCGATGGCGCATGAGGCGGGGATCGCGTTCGACCTGTTCGATGTGGGCGAGATTTTCCGCAAGACGCCGTATATCGGCGATCTCAAGCCCGGCGGTAAGTATGTCGCCAAGGACCTGTTCGAGGCGGGTGGCATTCCGCTGGTGATGAAGGCGCTGCTGGACGGCGGATTCCTGCATGGCGACGCGATGACCGTCACCGGACGCACGGTGGCCGAGAACCTGGCCAAGGTGCAGTTCAACGAACACCAGGACGTGATCCGTCCCACCAGCAATCCGATCTCCTCGACCGGCGGCGTGGTGTCGCTGAAGGGCAACCTGGCGCCCGATGGCGCCATCGTGAAGATCGCGGGCCTGAAGAACCTGCGCTTTGTCGGCCCGGCGCGGGTCTTCGACAATGAGGAAGCCTGTTTCGAATGCGTGGAAAAGCGCCAGTACAAGGAAGGCGATGTGCTGGTCATCCGCTATGAAGGCCCCCGGGGCGGTCCCGGCATGCGCGAGATGCTGTCCACCACGGCGGCGCTGTACGGGCAGGGCATGGGCGACAAGGTGGCGCTGATCACCGACGGGCGTTTCAGCGGCGCGACGCGCGGCTTCTGCATCGGTCATGTCGGGCCGGAAGCGGCGGTGGGTGGTCCCATCGCCCATCTGCGCGACGGCGACGTCATCACCCTGGACGCGACCACCGGCGAAATCTCGGTCGCCGTCAGCGAGGCGGAATTCGCCGAGCGCGCCAAGGCCTGGAAGCCGCGGGACACCGAATATGGCTCCGGCGCGATCTGGAAATATGCCCAGCTTGTCGGCCCGGCCCGCTATGGCGCGCTGACCGCGCCGGGGGCGGAGAAGGAAACGAGCTGCTACGCCGATATCTGACCGCGGGATGCCCGGCGGCATGGTTAACGGTGGTTAACGATGCTTGCCCCCCGCGCCCGCGCCGCTAGACTGGGCGCGTGTCGCGGGGCCTGTCAGCATGAAAAAGGTTGTTCTTGCCGCCGGTATCCTGGCGGCCCTGACTGTCGCGGCAGTGGCCGACAGCCCCAAGCCCGCGCAGCTTGCCCTGTTCCAGGAAAAGACCATCTTCCATTCGGGCCTGAAGGGCAGGCACACCATCGCGCTGACCTTCGATGACGGGCCCAACGCCCGCACCGGCGAGGTGCTGGACGCGCTGCGCGCGTTGAACGTGCGGGCGACCTTCTTCGTCGTCGGGCGCATGGCGCGCAAGCATCCCGAAATCCTGGCGCGCATCGCGCGGGAAGGGCATCTGCTGGCCAACCACAGCGCCACCCATTCGCTGCTCTCCAGCCGCTACAACAGGAACCCCGACCTGCTGCTGCGCGAAATCCGCGATGTGCACGACCAGATCGCCCCCCTGATGGCGCCTGGCGACAAATTCTATTTCCGCGCGCCCTATGGCGCATGGAAATATGCCCATGCCCCGGTCCTGAACGCCGATCCCGAATTGCGCCGCTATGTCGGCCCGATCTTCTGGGACGTGGGCGGCGACATCGCCCTGTCGCGCGACGGGTATGTGATGAGCGCCGCCGACTGGGACTGCTGGAACCTGAAATGGACCGCCAAGGCCTGCGCCAAGGGCTATACCCGCGAGATCCGGCGCAAGGATGGCGGGGTGGTGCTGATGCACGCCATCCATGTGAACTCGGCCGAACTGGTGCGCCAGTTGGTGCCGCCCCTGATCGAGGAGGGCTACCGTTTCGTGCGGCTGGATGAGATGCCGCAATATCGCCAATATGAAACGCCAAAAGACAGGCCCAGGGGCGTCGCCAGTCTGGCGTCCGCGCCTGTTCGGGTGAGTGCCGTGGGGCTGGGCGATTACAAGTCCTCCGGCGCTTTCACGGGCCAGAGAAAATACCAGATACAATAACCGCCGCCCTTCCGGGACGGACGGACCAACCAGGGAAGGATTGATGACCATGCGAACCGCGTTCGCGGCTGGCGCCGCCATTGCACTGATGAGCCTGACGGTGGGTGTTGCGCCCCTTTATGCCATTCCCGAAAAGCTGGGGCCGGTGCTGGCCTCGGCCCAGCGCGCGCCGGAAAGCAAGGCGCGCGACGCCGCCCGCCATCCCGGCGAGAGCCTGCAGTTCTGGGGCCTGAAGCCCGGCCAGACCGTGGTGGAGATTTCGCCCGGCGGCGGTTACTGGAGCGAAATCCTGGCCCCCTATGCCAAGCAGACCGGCGGCACCTATATCGCCGCCTTTGGCCGTCCCGACCAGAAGCTGCCTGCCAAGTTCGAGGACAAGGCCGTCTATGGCGACATCAAGTACACCGTGTTCAGCAAGGATTCCGGCGCGCTGGTCCCGGCGGGCAGCGCCGACCTGGTGCTGACGGCGCGCAATATCCATAACTGGCTGTGGACGCCGGGCATGGCCGAAAAGGCGATGACCGATTTCTATGCGGCGCTGAAGCCGGGCGGCATCCTGGCGGTGGAGGAGCATCGCGCCGATCCCCGTCCGCAGAATGGCGATGCCCGTGACGGCTATGTCGCCACGTCGACCGTCATCGCGCTGGCGCAGAAGGCGGGCTTCAAGCTGGAGGCCCAGTCCGAGATCAACGCCAACGCCAAGGACACCAAGGACCATCCTCATGGTGTCTGGACCCTGCCGCCGGTGCGCCGCAGCGCCCAGCAGGGACAGCCCGCAGATCCCAACTTCAACCGTGCCAAGTATGACGCTATCGGCGAAAGCGACCGCATGACCCTGCGCTTCCGCAAGCCGGGCTGAACCCACTGACAAACTATCCGCAGCCCGGCGGGCGTGACGCCTGATTGTCACCTTCCGCCGGGCTGGGCATAGTTCCCTCAACGAAAAGTGATTTGGGGGAAGGGCATGGGGCGCCTTGCCGCGCCTGCGGGCGTGTCGTCATGAGCATTCTGAAAAAGGGTGGATTGGCCGGGCTGCTGATCGCGGTGGTGGCCGCCATGCTGTTCGGCATCGGCGGCACATTTGCCCAGTTCCTGTTCGAGCGGCGCGACATCAACATCCAGTGGCTGGTGACCGTGCGCCTGCTGGGCGCGGGGGCGATCCTGCTGGCGCTGTCGGCGCTGCGCGATGGGGCCGGGGTAATGGCGGTGTGGAAGGACCGCCGCGACGCCATACAGCTTGTGACCTTCGGCGTGCTGGGCATGCTGTCGGTCCAGTACACCTATTTCGCCGCCATCCGGGAATCCAATACCGCCACCGCCACGGTGCTGCAGTTCACCGCCCCCGCCATGATCGCCGTCTGGCTGGCGATGCGGACGCGCAAATGGCCCAGCGGCCGGGAAAAGCTGGCCATCCTGCTGGCGCTGGTTGGCACCTTCGTTCTGGTCACGCATGGCAACGTCAATGCGCTGACCATTTCGGCCTGGGCGCTGTTCTGGGGCCTGGCCAGTGCCGTGGCCGCCGCCTTCAACTCCTTGCAGCCGGTGCGCCTGCTGCACCGGCACGGGGCCTCGCATATCACCGCCTGGGGCATGCTGATCGGCGGCGTGGCGCTGTCCTTCGTGCACCAGCCGTGGGATGTGTCGGGCATCTGGGACGGCTATACCTATGCCGCGCTGGCCTTCATCATCACCTTCGGTTCGCTGATCGCCTTCCTGCTCTACATGGCGGCGGTCCGCAGCATCGGGGCACAGAAGACCAGCCTGCTCACCTGCGCCGAGCCGCTGACGGCGGCGGTGCTGGCGGTGCTGTGGCTGGGCGTGTCGTTCGGGCCGTGGGACTGGCTGGGCACCGTGCTGATCCTGGCCACGATCTTCCTGCTGTCCAAGGCGGACAAGGAGGAAAAACTGCTGGCCGAGGTGACGGAGGAAATCCGCCAGCATTAGAGCTTGCGGATCGCCTCCGCGATCAGGGCTTCGGCTTTCGCGGCATCGTCCACCACCCCGCCCAGGGTGAAGAAGGGATGCACCATGCCGGGGAAACAGACATACTCGGTGGGCACGCCCGCCTCTTTCAGCCGCGCGGCATAGGCTTGGTTTTCATCCACCAGCGGATCGAACTCCGCGGCGATCACCAGCGCCGGGGCCAGCCCCGACAGGTCTTCGCGCAGCATGGGCGAGGCCTTTGGGTCGAGGCGGTCGTCGTGATCGGGAACGTAATTGTCCATGAACCAGTGCAGGGAGGCGCGGGTCAGCATGTAGCCGCTGGCATTGCGTTCATAGGACGGATATTCGCGGCTCATGTCGGTCATGGGATAGATCAGGGCCTGAAGCCGGATGTCGAAGTCGCCGGAATCCAGCGCCATCTGCGCCACCACCGCCGCCAGGTTGCCGCCCGCGCTGTCGCCGCCCACCGCGATCTTGGCGGGATTGATGTTCAGCAGCCGGCCATTGGCGGCGGCCCAGCGCGCAGCCTGATAGGCGTCCTGCACCGCGCCGGGGAACTGGGTTTCCGGGGCCAGGCGATAGCCCACCGACAGCACCGCCGCGCCCGACTGCGCCGCCAGGCGGCGGCAGGCGGTGTCGTAGAGTTCCAGCGTGCCCAGCATGAAACCGCCGCCGTGATAGAAGACCAGCAGCGGGCAGGGCGCCGAGCTTTTCCCGGCCCGGTAGAAACGGCAGGGAATGGGGCCGAAGTCGCTGGGCACCGACAGTTCATAGGTGGTGGCCATGGCGGGACGCTGCGGCAGCAGGGTCAGGCGCTGGGTCTCATAGGCGATCCGCAACTCGCGCGGCGCTAGGTTGGTGGGAAGGTCGCCCGCGCGCCGGATGGCGTCCGCGACCTGGGGATGCACCGGCATGGCTATTCCTTTCCTGCTGCGATCAACGCCTTGAGCTCTTCCAGCCCGTCCGCGAAGGCGATGCGCGGCTGCCAGCCCAGCCTGTCCTGCGCGCGCGAAATGTCGGCCAGAGTCGCCAGCGAGTCATCTTTGCGGGCAGGCGTGAAGGTCTGGTGGGACGAAATCATGCCGGCCAGTTCCCGGACCGAGATGTTGCTTCCGCTGCCGATGTTGAGGATTTCACCCCGCAGCCCGCTTTCATAGGCGGCGATGTTGGCGGCGACAATGTCGCGGACATGGATGAAGTCGCGGCGCTGGTGGCCGTCGCCGTGGATTTCCAGCGGCAATCCTTCCCGCCAGCGGCGCAGGAAGATGCCCAGTACCAGCGCATAGGCGCCGGTCTGGGGCTGGCGCGGGCCATAGGCGCTGAAATAGCGCAGAACCAGCGCCGGAACGTCATACTGGGCGTCGAACAGCAGGCTGTATTGCTCGCCCGCGCGCTTGGTCAGGGCATAGATGTTGAGAAACTCCAGCGGCCCGTCCTCGCGGTGCGGCGGCGGCAGGTTGCCATAGGCGGTGGCGGACCCCGAATAGATGAAGCGTTTCACACCCGCATCGCGCGCCGCCAGCAGCATGTTCTGGGTGCCGACCACGTTGGACCGGGTGCACAGGTCCACATGCTCCTGCGACGGGCCGGACCGCGACATGGCGGCCAGGTGGAAGATGCCGTCCATCCCGGCGGCGGCGGCGTGGCAGGCCTGGGCATCGGTGATGTCGCCCAGGATGAATTCGCAGGATGGCGGCACCCATTCGCGGCGGCCATAGGCCAGATTGTCCAGCACCCGCACCGCATAGCCTTGCGCCACCAGCGCCTCGCAGAGATGGCTGCCGATGAATCCCGCGCCGCCGGTGACCAGGACGTTTTTCATGACGTTTTTCCGCCGTTGCCATACAGGTCTTGAAAGTATGCCAGGTCTTGCGGCGTGTTGATGCCGCGCGCCTCGGTGGCATCTTCCACCGCCAGCCGCAGGATGCGCCAGCCCTGCGCCGACAGATAGGGCAGGAAGGGCAGGAAATTCACCTCGGCCGTTGCGCCGCCGTGTGGCGCATTCGTTCGATAGGTGTCCCATACGGCCTTCAGGCCGTCCGTCGCCAGCAGGAAAGTCCCCACATCGGCCTGCCCGCCGGGACGGCAGGCATCGCCTTCGCGTGATTGCAGCACGCGGGCCAGCCTGTCGCCGTCAAAGACATACTCCACATAGGGCGCATCCATCCCCGTCAGCGGCAGAACGACCCGCCGCTTCGCCGCGGTCATCGCGGCCAGCGTGCGCGTCAGCGTATCGGGCGACACGAACACCTGGTCACCCCAGATCACCAGTATGGCGTCATAGGCCGACCAGACCGGGTGACCGCAGAATATGGCATCGCCCATGCCGGTGGGCGTGGGCTGGATGCTGGTGGAGACATGGGCGGGTAGGGGCGGAAACTGCGCCGCGCCTTCGGACGACAGCACCAGATGGATATGATCTACCAGCGGCGACAGCCGTTCCCGAAGGACCGACCAGATGGTCTGTGTTGCGGTCAGGGGCGACAGGATCTTGGGCCTGTCCGATCCCAGCCGCGTGCCGCGTCCGGCGGCGGGTATGACGGCGCAGACCCGCATCGCCGTCACAGCCCCACAAGGCTTGCGAGGTTTCGCAGGCCCCGCCGCATGCGCCAATAGGGATCGGTGAAGCCCGCAAAGGTCCGGTACAGCACGGGCAGTTCGGCCACCTCCACGCCATGCCGCACCAGCAGGCGCACGATGGCCAGCGGCGCGTCGCCGCCCCTGAGCAGGTCATGCGTCAGGTGCGCGATGCGGCGGCGGCGGAAGATGCGCAGGCCGGTCAGCGGATCTGAGAAGATGATCCCCGTGCGCAGGTAGAAAACCAGGCTGAGAAAAAAGGCAGCGGCCTTGCCCAGCCGGTAGAGGAAACGGTGCTCGCCATAGGCGGCCTGAATCGAGGTGATGAACTGGCGGCGGCTCTGGGTGCGCGAGCCGAACACGCCGCCGAGCGAGGGCTGCTGCTCCAGCAGCCGGATGATGGCCAGCACATCGGCAAAGCGATAGGCGCCGTCGCCGGTCATCAGCACCAGATAGTCCCCATCCCCGCGCAGCAGCCAGTCCTGCAGATGCGCCGCTTCCGGGAACAGGCCCGGCTGCGGCGCGGTGGAAACACCTTGGGGCAGCGTACCCTGTGGCGGCTGGTTGAGGATCAGCCGGGACGCCAGCCCGTTCCAGTCCATCTCGATGAACTCCTCGACCAGCTCGTCGCTGGCGACGGAGCGGTTGTGGATGTCGGCGAAAATTTCCACCACCGGCTCGGCGGGCGCGTCCCGCCTGCGCCACAGGTTCAGCACGGCATCGGCCACCGCGCCGCCATTATGGCTGTGCGGGCGCGCGGGCGTGGCGAAAACGCCTCGCACGACAGACGCGCCACGATAGCTGTTATGATCCAGTCCGCCGGGGGGCAGGGACGCCGTGCGGCTGTACAGGACATGGCTGACCGGCGCGCCATGCGCGATGGCCCGGTCCACCAGGTCGCTGGCGGAAAGCCCCTGTATGTCGTTGTCGCCATCCAGGTTGACGATCATCGCCTTGACCGGCGCGGGCGCGGTGCGCAATGCCGCCGCCGCGATACGATAGCTGGGCAGCAGCGAGGAATGCTGGGTGCCGGGGCCATAGAGCAGGATGTCGGCCTGTGCCAAAGCCTGGGCCGCCGCCGCCGACAGGCCGGGCACGGACTCGTGCGTGCTCAAAAAGGCCGCACGGCCCGCCGCGTCCAGCCCATCCAGCAGGGCGGGTTCGAGAGGCTGTTCCAGGAAATAGAGGCCGGTGATCGGCTCCGGCGATTGCGCGCCCACCACTTCAGCCTCGCTGGCGAGATACTGGCCGTCGCGCTTCAGCCCCACCAGGATGCGGTTCTGCACATCGCTGACATTCAGCAGCCGCGCGCGGCTGCCGACCAGCGCGCCGACCTGTGCGGCGGCGGCGTTGAAATCGCCCTGGGATTCCAGATAGGCCCCGGCAAAGACCAGATTGCCCAGTGAACAGTCGCGATAGTCGAAGGGTTGACCGGCGCCGGCGGCATGGTCGAAGAAACGCGCCAGCAGGGCGCGCAGCCGTGCCGCCGTGGCGGGTGCAAGCTGGGCGAACCAGTCCCGCAACGGTTCCGGCAGCACGTCTTTGCCGTCGCGCGCGAACTGGGCCAGGTTGCCGATCTGCACCGCCGTGATGGAAGGCGGCAGGCGGTATTCCATCAGGCTGCGCAGGGCATACTGGCCGTGCGACCAGGTTCCCAGCAGGTAGGACAGGTTCTTGCGGAAATCCGACGGCCCCAGCATGCCGGGAATGAAGCTGCGCAGCGCCCCGGTGGACAGGCCATCGTCATAGGCGTTGACGATCAGGGTCAGCTCCACATCGGTGCGCCGCAACAGGGCGCGGATGATGGTGGCGCTGCCGCGCCCGCCACAGAACAGGACGATGCGGACCGCTTCGCTCATGCGGGGCGCGACAGGATGCCCAGCCGCAGCAGCAGCTGGCGCAGGGCGATATAGAGGACGAACAGGAAGCGGTGCGCCGCGCCGCGCAGCAGCTTCATGCTGCTGACCCCGGCGATGCGCGGGCGGTGTTCGATCGCCACCTCGGCGGGCGTGATGCCACATTCCAGCAGGCGTGACGTCACCTCGGTGGAATAGTTCATGCCCTTGGCTTCCAGACGCAGCCTCCGCAGGCGTTGTCCCCAGACCAGCTTGAAGGCCGAATTGAAATCGCGCACCCGGCTGCCATGCACAAGGTTGGCGACGGCGCCGCTGGCCCAGCTTCCGGCCTGCGCGAACAGCACATCCTTCTTGCGGCGGATGCCGATGGCGGCCTCGCCACCCGTGCGGCGCAAGGCCTGCACCATGTCCGGCAGGTTCTGGATGGGAAACTGGCCGTCGGAATCAATCAGCAGCACCCAGTCGCCCCGCGTGGCGGCGATGGCGGCGGTCAGGGCGGCGGCGGCGCCCTGGTTGCGCGCGAAATGCAGCGGCCTCAGTTCGGGGTGACGGGCGGCCAGCCGGTCCAGCAGCGCGCCGGTCGCGTCGGTGCTGCCGTCATTGCAGATCACGATTTCAAACGACGCCACATCATCGCGTTGCGACAGGAAACCGAGCCATTCGGCGATCACCCGCTCCAGCCCTGCGGCCTCGTTATAGGCGGGCGCGGCCACCGACAGGTGGATGGGCGATGCCAGCGTGTCGCGGGGATCGCTCATGCAGACAGCATGGCGGCATAGGCCGCTTCCAGGTTGCGGGTGAAACGGGCGGTGTCGAACAGCGGTGCGGTGGCGCGGTTGGCCGCCAGTTTCGCGCGCAAGGCTTTCAGCCTGCCGGGATCGCGCGCCAGCTCTAGCGCCAGCGTTTCATAAGCAACTAGGTCCGGCGCGATCAGTTCCGGCATGCCGCAGGCGGTGACGATGCTGGCGGCGACGCGGGCGGGAAAAGAATGGCCGGGGGTGGTGACGATGGGCAGGCCCGCCCAGAGCGCATCGCTGGCGGTGGTATGGGCATTGTAGGGCAGGGTGTCGAGGAACAGGTCGGCCAGTTGCTGCCGCGCCTGATGCGCGTCCGGCGTGGCGCGGCCCGCGAAGATCAGGCGCGCCGGGTCCACGCCGCGAGCCGCCGCCTCGCGGCGCAGATTCGCGCCGATGCTGGCATTGCCCTGCAACAGCCACAGCACGCTGCCCGGAACGGCGGTCAGCAGCCGCATCCAGATGTCGAACAGGGGCGCGGTGATCTTCCAGTTGTGGTTGAAGCAGCAGAAGACGAAACCGTCTTCCGGCAACCCGCTTTCGGCGCGGCTGGGCGGCGCGGCGATGGCGCGCGCGGTATCCGTCACCCACAGCGTATCGGGCAGGGCGGCGATTTTCTCGCTGAAGAAGGATTCCTGATCCGGCGGCACGACAAGCGCATCGGCCACCAGCCAGTCGATGAAATCCGAACCGGAGGTGCCGGGATAGCCCATATACTTGGCCTGCACCGGCGCGGGCCGGTGCGCCAGCACCCAGGGCCGCGCGCCGCTGGTATGGCCGCCCAGGTCCACCGCGATATCCACTTCCCAGCGGCGCAAAAGGTCAGCCACCGCGCGATCGCTCTGGGCGCGGGCATCGTGGAAACGGTCGAAGGCTTTTTCCAGCCGCGCCCGCATCGGGCTTTTTTCGTCGGGTCCGAAGGATACCGCGATGGTCTCGAAACGGTCGCGGTCATGGCGCTCGAACATCTCCACCGTAAGCGCGGCGGTGACATGCTGGTGGAAATCGGCGGACAGGTAGGCGACGCGGATCCGGTCATGTGCATAGCGTTCGCCGGTCCAGAGCGGTTTCTGGGGACCGGGACCGGCATGGCGCACATAGTTGCGGGAGGCCTGCAACTGCAGCTCGTTGTCGTCCCAATAGCCCATCAGGACGAATGGCTGGATCACGGCGCTGTCGTCCCGCACGGCCTGTTTCAGGCGCGGCGCCAGTTCGGCGGTGCGCTTCCAGTCGCCGATCATCAGCGCCGCATTGGCCAGCCCGCTCAGGGCGTGGCGGTGCGCGGGGTCGGTCCGCAGCGCCGCCTCATAGGCCGACAGCGCTTCCTCGAAACGGTTGAGGTCGCTGAGGGCGTTGCCGCGATTGTAATGGGCGTCGCTGAAATCCGGCGCGATGGCCAAGGCGCGGTCGCAGCTTTCCAGCGCCTCCGCGAAGCGTTTGATCTCCCACAGCGCGACGGCGCGGTTGTTCCAGGCTTCGGCATAATGTGGCCGCAGCGCCAGGGCGCGGTCGTAATTGTCCAGCGCCTCGCCCTGCCGCTTCATGTCGGACAGGATGATGCCGCGATTGTTCAGGCCTTCGGGAAAATCCGGATAGAGGGCCAGCGCCCGGTTGCAGCTTGCCAGCGCCTCGTCATGCCGCTTCAGGCTTTTCAGGATCAGGGCGCGGTTGTTCAGGGCGTCGGGAAAATCGGGCGCCAGTTTCAGCGCGCGCTCAAAGGCTTCCAGCGCGTCGTCCGTGCGGCCCATGTCCGACAGGACCATGCCGCGATTGCTGTGGGCCTCCACGAAGCCGGGGGCCAGGGCCAGCGCGCGGTCATGGCTGTACAGCGCGTCATCCAGACGCCCCATTTCGCGCAGCGCCATGCCGCGCCGCACCCATGCGGGCACATGATCCGGTCTGGCGGCCAGGGCGCGGTCGTAACTGGCCAGCGCTTCGTCCAGCCGCCCCAGCGTCATCAGCACATTGCCGTGATTGGACAGGACTTCGGGCGCGTCGGGGCGTATCGCAAGCGCGGCGTTCATCAGTTCCAGCGCCTCGGCATTGCGGCCCTGCTGCGCCCGGACCACACCCAGCAGGTGACGGGCCGAGACTTCGCCCGGCACCTCCGCCATCAGCTGGAGGTACAGCCGTTCCGCCGCCGCCAGATTGCCGGTCTGGTGCGCCTGGATCGCCTGGTTCAGGACGGCCTGCGGGTTCATCAGGGTTCTAGACCATAAGCGCCGGAACACGGCAACCGCGCCGTCCCTGTCCAGGCGAGTGCTGCTTGCAGCCGCCGCCTGCCGCCGCTTTACT